>NZ_JASJSU010000012.1:0-72862 GCF_030237045.1 Stenotrophomonas maltophilia group sp. Smal17 | reverse complement strand
GCATCCATCCGGTCATGCCCAACCCGTGTGCATCCTTCCGGTAGTGCCGGCCGCTGGCCGGCAACCGTGCCCAATCCGCGCTGCATCCCTCTGGTAGTGCCGGCCGCTGGCCGGCAACCGTGCCCCGCCTCGGTCAGCGCAGCAGCACTTCGCGCAGCGCGGCATAGTCAGCCGCGAGCGGTTCAGCGTGCGCTGGCCGCTGCAACAGCGCACCCAATGCCGGCGGCACCGCCACCGGGGCGCCGATCAACGGCTCGACCACCGCCTCGAACTTGGCCGGATGCGCGGTGGCCACCACCGCCCAGTCGCCCTTGGCGCCGCGTGCACGCAGGTCCTGCAGGACCTTGACCGCCGTGGCCGTATGCGGGCAGAACAGCTCGCCACCGCTGGCGTGCGCCGCAGCAATGGTGGCGCGGATGGTGACGTCGTCCACCGCGAACGCACGGAAGGCTGCGCGCAGTTCGGCATCGTCGCCGTGGTAGAGCCAGCGCAGGCGCTCGAAGTTGCTCGGCGCACCCACATCCATCGCATTGGCCACCGTGGCGACGCTGGGCTGGGGATGGTAGTCACCGCCATTGAAGTAGGCCGGAAGTACCGCATTGGCATTGGTGGCCAGCACGATCTGCCCGATCGGCACACCCAGTGCGCGCGCCAGCACTGCGGCCATCGCGTTGCCGAGGTTGCCGGTCGGCACCACCAGATTGAGCCGGCGACGGGTTTCGGCATGATGGGTCAGTGCGGCATGCGCGTAGTAGCTCATCTGCGGCAGCAGGCGGCCCAGGCTGATGCTGTTGGCCGAGCTCAACTGCACCTGCACCTGCAGTTCGCGGTCGGCCAGCGCCTGCTTGACCATCGCCTGGCAATCGTCGAATGCACCGGCCACCCGCAGGGCCTGGATGTTGTCGCCGAAACAGCCGAGCTGGTGCGCCTGCCGTGGCGACACGCGGCCATCGGGATACAGCACCACCACGCGCACGCCGGGTTGGCGATGGAACGCCGCTGCCACCGCTGCACCGGTATCACCGGATGTGGCAACGACAATCGTCAGGTCGCGGCCCTTGCCCGCCTGCAGCCGCGACAGCGTACCGGCGAGGAAGCGCGCACCGATGTCCTTGAACGCCGCCGTCGGCCCATGGAACAGCTCCAGCACATGGTCACCAGCGCCGAGCGGGCGCAGCGGTACCGGGAAGTCGAAGGCCTCGCGGCAGATCGCCGGAAGCGCAGCCTCAAGTGCATCGCCAGCAAAGAACGGCGCAAGCAGATCGGCGGCGGTATCGGCCAGGGTCGCCCCAGCCTGCAGTTCGCGGGCGGGCGGCAGAAGCTCGGGAACGTACAGCCCGCCATCGGGCGCCAATCCTGCGGCGATCGCCGCGCTGAGGCCAACGGCCGGGGACTGGCCGCGGGTCGAAACGAAGTGCATGGGTTCGATATCCAGTAGTAGGGAGGAATTCAGCACAGGCGGGCTCCCGGCGCATCCAGCGGCGACACCCAGGCATCACTGTCGAAGCCGGCAGCCGCGAACGCGGCCTGCACGGGCGCCACGGCGGCGCGGGCCTGGTCAGCATCCTCGAACCAGGCGAACACGCTGGGGCCGGCACCAGAGATGCCAGCACCCATCGCATCGGCCGACAGCGCTGCATCGCGCGCGGCCTCGAAACCGGCGATCAGGCCCGCCCGGCGCGGCTCCACCAGCACGTCGCGCAACCCGGCGCGGACCAGCCCGGCATCGCTGCGATGGCAACCGCTGAGGACGAGCGCGAGGTTCGCGCTCTGCGCGACGAATTCGCCCAGCGCGTAACTGCCCTGCAATGCCTGGCGCGCGCGCCGGGTTTCCAGCACCGCGTGCGGATGCACCAGCAGGCTGTGCCAGCTGGCAGGCACCGGGATCGGCAGCAGGCGATCAGCCGTGCACAATGCCAGCCCCCCCAGCAGCAGCGGACCGACGTTGTCACCGTGGCGGCCGCCACTGGCCACCGCCTCGCCATCCAGCGCATGCGGGTACAACGCTTCGCGTGGCAGCGGCGCATCCAGCAGCGCATTGGCCGCGACCAGCGCCGCAACACTCGACGCCGCCGAGCCGCCCATGCCGGAGCCGAACGGAATGCCCTTGTCGATCTCGACGGCGAAACCGAAGTCCAGGCCCAGCCGTTCGCGCAGCGACATCAACGCAGCACCCGCCGTGTTCCCGGCCGCGTCCAGCGGCAGTTCGACCGTGCTGCCACGGATCGCCTCGATGCGCACCACCGGTTCGTCGATCCGGCGCACGCTTACGGTATCGCCGACCCCGGCGATGGCATGACCGAGAATGTCGAATCCCACTGCCACGTTGGCCACCGAGGCGGGCGCGTACGCACGTGCGATCACAGGCGCGCTCCTTCACCCGCGGCCACGCGCAGCAGATCGGCGAACACGCCGGCCGCGGTGACTTCCGGGCCAGCCCCCGGCCCCTGCACCACGAGTGGATTGTCGCAGTAGCGGCGGGTGCGGAACTGCACCACGTTGTCGGTCAGCCGCAGGTTGGCGAAGGCGTGGTCGGCCGGCAGCTCCTGCAGGCCCACCGAGGCACCGTCGGCGCCGAGCTTGGCGACATAGCGCAGCACGGCGCCACGCGCGCGTGCCTCCTGCAGCCGCTGCAGCAGGCTGGCATCGGACTCGCCCAGCCTTGCCATGAACGCATCCACGCTGCCGTCGCGCAGCAGGGCCGGCACCAGGCTTTCCACCTGCACCTGCTCCAGGCTGAGCGCGTGGCCGGCCTCGCGGGCGAGGATCACCAGTTTGCGCGCCACGTCCACGCCGGACAGATCATCGCGCGGGTCCGGTTCGGTGTAACCCATCGACCGTGCCTGCGCGACCAGCGCCGAGAACGGCTGGCTGCCATCGAAGCGGTTGAACAACCAGGCCAGCGTGCCAGAGAAGATGCCTTCGATCGCCAGCACCTCGTCACCGGTATCGACCAGGTCGCGCAGCGTGGTGATGACCGGCAGGCCCGCACCCACCGTGGCCTCGTAACGGAAACGCGCGCCACTGGCCGCCGCTGCGGCACGGATGCGCTGGTAGCGCGGCAGCGGCCCTGCACCGGCCTGCTTGTTCGGCGTGACCACATGGATGCCGGCGGCCAGCCAGCCCTCGTAGCGCTCGGCCACCTCGGCACTGCCACTGCAGTCGATCACCACCGCATGCGGCAGGTGCGCAGCCAGCAGATGCTCGGTGAAGCGATCCAGGTCGCTGGACTCGCCGGCTTCCTGCAATGCCTGGCGCCAATCGGCATGCAGGCCGTCCACTTCCAGGCGCATGCGCGAACGCGAGGCCAGCGCACGCAGGCGCAGGTCGACATTGGCCTTGGCCAGCAACTGCGGGCGCGCGGCCAGCAGCTGGTCCAGCAGCGCGGCACCGACATTGCCCGGCCCGATCACACCCACTGCGAAGGTCTGCGGCGACAGCCAGAAGCCGGCATGTGCGGCGCGCAGCGCGCGGGTGGCATCGGCACTGTCCACCGCCACCGAGATGTTGCGTTCGGACGAGCCCTGCGCGATCGCCAGGATGTTCACCTGCGCACGCCCCAGCGCCTCGAACAGGCGCGCCGCCACACCGGGCTGGCCGGCCATGCCGTCACCGACCGCGGCCAGCACGCTGACCCCCTCGCTGACCTGCACGCGCTGCACCTGGCCCACCGACAACTCATGCGCGAACACATGCAGCAGGGCGTCGCGACCGCGCGCAGCTTCGGCGGCACGCACCACGCAGCAGATTGAATGTTCCGACGAACCCTGCGAGATCATCACCACCGATACCTGCGCCTGGCGCAGGGCGGCGAACACGCGCTCGGCGGTACCCGGCACGCCAATCAGGCCGGTGCCTTCCAGGTTCAGCAGGGCCAGCCCGGGGCTCAGGGTCAGGCCCTTCACCGGCCCGCGCGGCGAGCGCTCGGCGCTGATGCGCGTACCCGGATGCGCCGGCTGGAAGGTGTTGCGGATGAAGATCGGCAGCCCGAGGCGGATGGCCGGTGACATCGTCTGCGGATGCACCACCTTGGCGCCGAAATAGGCCAGTTCGCAGGCCTCGTCATAGCTCAGCGACTCAAGCTGCACCGCTTCGGGCACCAGCCGTGGGTCAGCCGACAGCACGCCATCGACGTCGGTCCAGATGTGCAGTTCATCGGCGTTGAACAGCGCGGCGAAGATCGCGCCGGAATAGTCGCTGCCGTTGCGGCCGAGCGTGGTGATGCGGTCATGGCGGTCACGCGCCACGAAACCGGTGGCGACCAGGCGCAGTTGTGGATGCTGCAGGCGCCATTTGGCCAGGCGGTCCGCACTGGCCTCCCAGTCGACATCCACGCCCAGTTCGCCATGCCCGACCACCAGCACGTCACGCGCGTCGAGCACCGCGCAGTCTTCGCCGCGCGCACGCAGATGCGTGCCCAGCAGCTGCGCGGAGAACACTTCACCCAGGCCCTGCACGCGATCGAGCACTTCACGGGGCAGCTCGCCGATCACTGCCAGCGCGGCCAGTACCTCGGCCAGCTGCTCGAAGCGCGTGTCGATCCATTCGACGGTCTCGCCCACCTGCTCGCCCAGCAGCGCCACGGCAGCGCCACGATGGCGCGCGCGCAGCGCATGCCAGGCCTCGCGCCAGCCTTCGTCACCCTTGGCGGCCAGCTGGGCCAGCTCGATCAGCGCATCGGTGACACCCTTCATCGCCGAGACGACGGTGACCTGCAGCGATTCGGGGCGGTCCAGCAGCAGGCCGGCAACATGGCGGTAGCGTTCGGCGTCGGCTACCGAGGTGCCACCGAACTTGTGCACGACGATGGACGGCGCAGCCAGGTCGGCCGGGGCAACGGAATGGGCGGGGGCGTGGGAAGACATGCAGACCTCGGTAGGAGGCCCCGTCGCATGCAGGTGTCGAGTTTCCCCGCCACCTGTATGGTGCGGGGCCGTGGTTTTCGGGAGTTACACGAAGACGACGGGCCGCACCAGGGCAGTGGTGACGGTGGTGGTAATGGTGGTGGTGGCGACCGGCGCAGTCGAACGGCCCGCGGTGGCGGGGGCGTTCAGGCTGGCGTGGGCGGCATCAAGGACCATGCCGCACAGAAAACACCGCGCGCCCTGCCGCTGTCAAGTGCTGCGATGCAAAAACACGCTGCCGCGATCATCGGCCAACGTGCCGGCATTTGGTTGCATCTGAGACAAAGTAGCCATCAGCACGCTTGACGGCCGCATTCAGCCGGCATGTTCGGCGATCGCCCGCGGTGCGCGATGGGCATGCGCGCACAGCATCACCCCGGCCACCAGGAACACGATCGCCAGCGCCTCCAGCAGTGAGGGCCAGCGCTGTTGCCAGGCAAAGGCATAGAGCAGCGCAAACAGCGTCTCGAACACGATCATCTGGCCGGTGAGGGTCAATGGCAGCAGGCGGCTGGCGCGGTTCCAGAACGCGTTGCCAAGGATCGAGGCAACCACCGCCACGCCGGCGCTGATCGCCCAGAAGCCGCCCCACTGTGCCGGCGTGTGGCTGCCGGTGTGGCCGATGAAGGCCATCGGCACCAGCAGCAGGGCCAGGCCACCGGTGGTGACGCCCGTCAGCAGCGACCAGTCGTGGCTGGACAGATCGGGCCGCCGCGCCAGCCAGCGGCTGTTGCCGATCGAGTACAGCGCCCACGAGAACAACGCACCGAACGCGCACAACAGGCCGATCAGGCGCTGCCGCCAGGGTGTCGCCAGGTGTTCGGACATCAGCGCTTCCCAACCGACCAGCGCTACACCGAGCACGCACAGGCCCAGTGCCGGCAACAGCTGCTTCAGCGGCACCGCGCCTTTCTCGCGCACGCCCACCAGCGTCACCACCACCGGGATCAGGCCGACGATGAGCGAGGCCGCCGCGCCGCCTGCCCACTGTACGGCGGTCGCCAGCAGCAGGAAGTAGACCAGGTTGCCGGCCAGGCTGAGCCACAGCAGGCCCAACCATTCGGCGCGCCCCAACTGTGGCGCCAGCCGCTTCCAGCGTGGCAGCAGCAGGGCTACGGCGATCAGGCCATAGACCAGGTAGCGACCGGCGGACAGTTGCAGGGCATTGAACGACTGCAGCACGGCGGGGGCGAGGAAGACCACGCCCCATAGCGCGCCAGCGGCAACGCCATTGGCGATGCCCCGGGCCATCGGGTTGTTGCGCATTGGAATTCTTCGTGGGGGAAGAGGCCGCGCAGTGTAGTCGGTGGGCGGCGGAGCCCTCTTGACCCAGGCTACTGCCCTGCTGCTTTTGTAGCGTCGGGCCATGCTCGACTGCTTTTGCACCGGCTATCGCGCGAACGGCAGCCGGGCATGGCTCGACGCTACAGCCCTGCGCTCCTGCGCCACGCGGCCGGGGTCTGCCCACACTCGCGGCGCAGCGCACGGGTCAGTGCGCTCTGCTCGGAATAGCCTGCAGACAGCGCGATGTCACTGATCGGCGCGGTGCTGGTGCGCAGCTGGTGCTTGGCCCAGCGCAACCGGCTGGCGCTGAGCCAGGCTTGCGGGCTGAGCCCGAATTCACGCTGGAACAGCGCGTGCAGGCGGCTCTCGCTGACCCCAACGAACGCCGCCATGCGGGCCACCGGCCACGCCTGGCCCGGGTCGGCCTGCACTGCCGCACACAGCCCCTGCATGCGAGCGCCACTGCCGGCCGGTGCGAACGCCTGCAGCAACTGCGGAAGCAGGGCTGGCATCGGCCGGCCGGCCTGCACATCGGCCAGGCACCGGCGCAGCGCCAGCGGCAGGTGCAACCAGCGCTGGCGGCACAGATGCTCCTGGGTGCCGTCATCCAGCACGCCCGGCGCGCAGTCGACGATCACGAAACCGTTCGGGCCATCGGCCATCTGGTCATGGGCCTCGCCGGCAGCCACGAAAGCGCCCTGCAGCAGGTCCAGGCGGCCACCACGCCCTTCCATCTCGAACTGCAGTTCGCCCTGCAGCGGCAGCACCCACTGCGCGTAGTCATGGCGGTCCAGGCCGGTGGCCTGGCCGTAGTGCCGCAGGTGGAAGATCGCGCCCATCCCGGCAGTGTGCGCGTGTAACACAGGCCGTGCAAACCGCTGCTATAGTCGGGCCGTCAACCCACGCAGGGAGTGCAGGTCATGACCCATCAGCACGCGTCTTTGCTGCTCGCCGCCAGCCTCGGCCTGGCCCTCGCCGCTACCGCTTCCGCCCAGGAGCGCATGCCGCCGGCCCCGCACTGCATGGACGCGGTCGGCGTACAGGAGGTCGAGCAGGCCTCACCGCGCTCGATCGCGCTGCGCTCCGCCTCCGGCCAGGCCTATCGGATCGACTTCAACGAAGACTGCCCCGGCGTTCGCGGTGCCACCACGCTGAAACTGGAGGCACCTGCCGGCTGGGCCTGCGGTCGTCCCAGCGAGCGGGTGGTGGTGGACGGCCACAGCTGCGCCGTCAGTGCGGTTACGCCAGTGCAGAACCGTGATTACGCCAGCGTTGCGCGCGACAGTGATCGCCTGCGCACCGCCACGCTGCCAGCCCTGACCATCCGCGAGCGAAAGGAAGTCCGCCGCGGTTTCGGCGGCTCGCCCTCGTACTGCTTCGCCACCCGCAATGTGCGTGGCTGGTCGTCCGACACGCAGGGCATGCTGGTGGAAACCAATCCACGGCGCAGCGGCGGCCATCGCTTCTACCGGGTCGAACTGGGCAGCCACTGCCTCCAGCTCGACCGGTCGCCGGAATTGAGCTTCCAGTCGGGCATGCAGAATGGTCTGATCTGCGGCAACCCGGGCGATCGGGTGGTCACCGCCGATTTCGCCAGCTACGACGAGCGCAGCGACGAACTGGCGCCGCTGCCCCGCTTCAGCCGCCGCGGTGCCTGCACCATCCAGGCGGTGTACCCGGCCTCCAGCCAGGCGTCGAACTAACCGTCGACGCCGAGGAAGGTGAACGGCGCGCTGGGCACGAAGTGGCCCAGCGCATCGCCGGCGAAGGTATTGCGCTGGTCCTTGCCAAGGTCGAGCTTGAGCACCGGGCCACCGAAATCGACCTTGTTCAGATCGACCCAGAACGTGTTCGGGGTCAACGCCGACTCGAAGAAGTACAGCCGCCGCTTGTGGTCGGCCACGGTACGCCAGCGCGTGGAGGAGATGTTCGGCTCGCCCGGCGTGGTGATGCCGTACGGCACCGAGGCGTTGCGGATCACACTGAACACACTGGCCAGTGCCTCCACCGGATCTTCCGCCTTGGGAATGGCGTTGATGTAGAACGAGGCGCGGGCGAAGCGATCGGAAGAGCGGTTCGTGCCCGGCAGCATCACCGTGCCACCAATCTGCTGCCAATAGGTGTTGAGCGCCAGCTGCTGGTCGAAGATCGGCGAGTTGGTCATCACCTGGTAGCGCCGGTCATGGTGGATGACCTGGCGGCCGCCGATGTACTCGACGATGGCACTGTCACCCGTGGCATCGGACAGCGACAGATGCAGCGTCGCTTGGCGGTCCTCGCCAGGCACCTTGTCGGTGACGATCGAGTACGGCTCACGCTTCAAGGCAGCCACCGCCTCGTCCACCGTCGCAAAATTGTCGAGCACATACTGCGCCCACAGCGAGATCGCCAGGCCCGGCTTGTTGCCGCGCTGTTGCGGGTACTCCGATTCGACCAGCCACAGCAGGTTGGCGACCAGGCCCTTTTCGTTCATGCCGTCGGTGGTCGACACGTCGTAGCCGGTGGCCACCACGCTGCCGTAGCGGGCAGTCCAGGCCAGCGACTTCGGGCCAGCCTGCCCGGTGCGTGCGATGCCACGCGGCAGCACGTAGAGATTGGTGGCGACATCCACCTTCCAGTCCATCGAACGCGCGGTGATCACATCACCGTTGTCGCCCAGGTACACCGCGCGCGTGCAGGCCAGCGCCGGTGCGATCGCGGACGCCAGCGCCATGGCCAGCATCGCCCTTCCCTTCCACTTCATCCGTGCCATGTCACTGCGCTCCGTTCCCCGTGGTCCATGGATCTGACCCGATCGATCGTGACACAGGGGTGAAGCCTCAACGCACGAGGCGATCGTGCAGCCAGAAGCCCAGCACCATCGCCGGCACGAACCACAGCGCTTCACGCGATGCCACGGCAAGTCCGGCGATGGCCGGCCCCGGGCAATAGCCAGCCCATCCCCAGCCGATGCCGAACAGTGCCGCGCCCAGCAGCAGGCGAGCATCCACATCATGTGCCGTCGGCAACTGGAAGCGAAGGGCAAACCAGGGCTGCCTGCGGCGCAGCACCCAGCGCTGGCCGATTGCACTGACCAGCAGCGCCGAGCCCAGCACCCACATCAACGTGGGATCGAACACGCCACGGATGTCGAGGAAGCCGAGCACGCGCCGTGCATCGGTCATTCCGGAAAGCGCCAGCCCGGCGCCGAACAATGCGCCCGCCACAGCGGCAGCCCAGAAGGCGCGGCTCACAACGGGGCTCCGCCGTGACGAACCACGAACGTGGTCAGCATCGCGCAGGCCATGAACACCAGCACCGCCAGCAGCGATCGCTTCGAACCGCGGGCCATGCCGCATACGCCGTGGCCACTGGTGCAGCCGCTGCCCAGGCGGGTACCGAAACCGACCAGCAGGCCGGCGCCGATCAGCTGCCAGGCGGGCAAGGCATCGCGCAGCAGTGCGCGCGGAGCGCTGCCGGGCACCGACTGCCACCACAGCACCAGCCCTGCCGCTGCCAGCAGCCCGACGAGGAAGGCCCAACGCCAGCCACGCTCACCTCTACCGGCGCGCAGGCTGCCCGCAGCGATCCCGCTGATGCCGGCAACGCGCCCGGTGGCAGCCAGCAACCACACGGCAGCCATACCGATCAACACACCGCCCGCAAGCGCGCTCCATGGCAGGTTCATGCCCCGCCTTCCTTGATGCCATGCATGGATTGCCCTCGAATTTAGATTTCTCTAAATTAGACGCCTCTAAACAAAAAGGTCAACCATGACCCACCCGCCGCTCGACACTGCCACGATGGCCGAGCACGCCACGCAGGCGGCCGCGCTGCTCAAGAGCCTGGCCCATCCTGCCCGGCTGCAGGTGCTGTGCCGGCTGGTCGAGGGTGAGGCGCCGGTGCCGGAACTGCAGGCACTGACCGGCCTCAGCGCTTCGGCGCTGTCCCAGCACCTGGCGGTGCTGCGCGGAATGCAGATCGTGGCAACCCGGCGCGAGGCGCAGGCAATCCACTACCGCATGCAGGAAGGCCCGGCGCTGGGGGTGCTGCAGGCGCTGTACACCGCCTATTGCGGAGGCGGCGTGCGCTGAATCTCAACCGGCGTGCAGTGCCGGCTGCACCACCGCATCCAGCAGGTCGACCGGGGTCGGTGCCGAACGATCTCCTTCCAGGGTCCGGCTGAAACCGGACCAGTCGCTGCTCGAAAGCTGCCGCAGCAGCGCGGCCTCCACCGGCAACGCGCGCATCGACCAGTACGGAAACTGGCGCTGGCCCAGGCGGCCGCGCGCCAGCTCGATGATGTCGATGTGGCTGCCCGCCTGCAGGATGCGCTCATACACCGAATCGATCCCGTCTGGCGGACCTTCGATGTACTGCAGGAAGCGATCACCGTCATGCAGCAGCACGCCGGTCACGCCCGCCATCTTGTTGAAACGCGCGGCATCCTCGACCAGCGCCTGCAGCCGCTCAACGGAGAGCTCCGGCAGCGCCCGGCTGACGTAGGCGATGGCGCGAAGTGGCATGGTGCTTCCTTGGCAGGGTGTGAACGCACGGTAGCAGTTGCGGACGAGTCCGTCTCATTGCGGGCGCGCGTTGCCTGAAGAATTCAGCTTGCGACGACGCCGGTACCGTCCCACCGGCGCGGGAGCCTCGCTTCGAACACCACCTGCCCCGCCTCGTTGCGCGCACCGATATGGCCGCCATGGGCCCGGACGAACTGATCGACGATGTACAGGCCCAGGCCCAGGCCCTTGCTCTGGTGGAAGCTGGCCTTGAACGGCTCGAACAGGCGCGGCAACAGCGCGTCATCGATGTGGCCGGTGTTGCTGACCCGCATCACCACCGTGCGCGCATCGCGTCCATCCAGCTGCACGAGGGCCTCGCTGCCATGCGTCAACGCGTTGCCGACCAGGTTGGCGGCGATCTGCCCCAGCCGGTCCATGTCGCCCTGCAGGCGGGTATCGCCGATGGCGTCGAAACGGATGCGCTCATGACCGTGCGCGCTGCCCGCTTCTGCAATCACCGCATGGGTGACTTCGGCCAGGTCGCAGGCGCTGGCCTGCAGCCGCAGGCCGCCACTGCGGATCCGCGAGAAATCCAGCAGCTGCTCGACCATCCGCGCCATGCGCAACGTGCTGGCCTCCAGGTACTGCAGCGTCTGCTGTGCACCGGCGTTGTCCTCGGGAAGCTCCAGTGCCAGCTTGTCGGCACACAGCAGGATGGCCGACAGCGGCGTGCGCAGGTCGTGGGTCAGCACCGCGGCCATCGTCTCATTGAGCTTGAGCGCTCGCTCCAGCGCTTCATTGCGCGCCTTCAGCAACTGCCGCTGCTGGTACAGTTCGATGAAAACATTGACCTTGCTCAGGATCACCTGCGGCGCCACCGGCTTGTGCAGGAAGTCCACCGCACCGGTTTCGTAGCCCTTGAACGCACGCACTGGATCGTCCGGCGAGGCGGTCAGGAAGATGATCGGCACCGTGCGGCTGCGGTGCGAGCCGCGCATCAGCTCGGCCAGGGTAAAGCCATCGATCTCCGGCATGTGCACGTCCAGCAGGGCCAGCGCGACCTCATGCTCGAGCAGCAGCTCCAAGGCCTGCGCACCCGAGCCCGCCAGCAGCAGGTTCACACCCTCGCGCTGCAGCAGGGCCTGCATGGCTACCAGGTTCTGCGGCACGTCATCGACGATCAGCAGGTTGACCGGGGTCTGCGACTGCGCAGGGTCCGGTGGCAGCAGGTTCATGCAAACAACTCCTTCAGGCGACGACACATCAATTCAAGGGGCAGCACGGCGTCGGCGCCGGCGTGCTGCAGGGCGGAGGCCGGCATCATCGATGCTTCGGCCTCCTCGGGGCATTGCAGCCAGGCACGGCCGCCCGCGGCGCGCACCGCGGCAACACCTTCGCTGCCGTCGCTGCTGGCACCGGTCAGCAACAGTGCCAGTACCTGCGCACCGAACACGGCAGCCGCGGATTCAAACAGGGGATCGATGGCCGGACGCGAGAACAACACCGGCGCGTCGACCGACAGCGCCACCGTACCGGGGTCTTCCACCAGCAGGTGGTAGTCCGGCGGTGCGAAGGTCACGGTACCCGGCTGCAGCGGCTGCTTGTCCTCCGCTTCGCGCACCGGCAGCGCGCAGTACGGCGCCAGCACCTCGGCAATACGGCTGGAGCGATCGCGTGGCAGGTGCAGCACGGCCAGCACCGGCGCGGGCAGCCTGGGCGGCAGTGCGCCAAGCACGGCCTGCAACGCGGCAACGCCTCCCGCCGACGCTCCCACCACCACTACCGCAGGGCGAGCCTGCACCATCATCAGGCCACCTTCCGGTACAGGCGGTGTTCGCGCGAGCAGACGTCGAAGGCATCGTGGTGATGCCCGAACTGCAGCGATTCCTTGCTGCCCAGGCCGAGGAAACCACGGTGCACCAGCGCCTCGCGGAACAACCCGACCGCCCGGTCCTGCAGGTCGCGGTTGAAGTAGATCAGCACGTTCCGGCACGACACCAGGTGCACTTCGGAAAACACGGTGTCGGTGGCCAGGCTATGGTCGGCGAACACCACGTTGCGGCGCAGCTGGCGGTCGAACACCGCGCCATCGTAGGCGGTGGCGTAATAGTCCGACAGCGATGCCGTGCCGCCCGCCGCCAGGTAGTTGCGGCTGAACTGCGCCATGCGGTCGATGCCATACGCACCGGCTTCGGCGGTGGCCAGTGCCGCCGGATTGATGTCGGTGGCATAGACGATGCTGCGCTCAAGCAGGCCTTCCTCGTGCAGCAGGATCGCCAGCGACCACACTTCCTCGCCGGTACTGCACCCGGCCACCCACAGCTTCACCGAGGGATAGGTGCGCAGCACCGGTACCACCTGTTCGCGCAGCTCGCGGAAATAGGCCGGGTCACGGAACATCTCCGAGACCTGCACGGTGAAGAACTGCATGGCCTGGGCGAACAGCTCCGGCTCATGCAGCAGGCGGTGCTGCAGATCGACCAGGCGATCACACTCGTAGCGCTGCATGGCCTGGCGCATGCGACGGCGCAGCGACGACACCGCGTAGCTGCGGAAATCATAGTGGTAGCGCTGGTACAGCGCCTCCAGCAGGATTTTCAGCTCCAGGTCGAACAGCGCCTGCTCGTTCATTGCCGCGAGCACCAGACGCGGCACAGCGAGACCAGCTTGTCGACGTCGATGGGTTTGGCGATGTAATCGTTGGCACCGGCCTGCAGGCAGCGCTCGCGGTCGTCCGGCATCGCCTTGGCGGTCAGCGCGATGATCGGCAGGTCCTGCAGGTGGCGCTGCGCACGGATCTCGCGCATCGCCGCCAGGCCGTCCTTCTCCGGCATCATGATGTCCATCAGCACCAGGTCGACCTCGCGCTCGGCCAGGCGGTCCACCGCCTCCTGGCCATTGCGCGCGATCTCCAGGGTCACGCCCAGCGGCTCAAGCACGCTGGACAGGGCAAAGATGTTGCGCACATCGTCCTCGGCCAGCAGCACGGTGCGGCCATCAAGCACGGTATCGCGGCGCCGTGCTTCGCGCAGCAGGCGCTGCTGGTCGGTCGGCAGGCTGGCCTCGACGCTGTGCAGGAACAGGGTCACTTCGTCCAGCAGGCGTTCCGGCGAACGTGCACCCTTGATGATGATGCTCTTCGAATAGCGGCGCAGGCGCTGCTCTTCCTCGCGGTTGAGCGCGCGGCCGGTGTAGACGATCACCGGCGGGAAGCCGACATCGTCGTTGCCGGCCATGTGCTCCAGCAGGTCGTAGCCGCTGCCATCGGGCAGCGACAGATCCATCACCATGCAATCGAAGGTGACGGTGCTGAGCTGCTCCAGCGCGCCGGCCAGGGTGCCCACCGCGATGATCTGCAGCTGCTCGCGGCCGAGCAGCAGTTCCAGGTTGTGGCGCAGCTCGCTGTCGTCTTCGACGATCAGCAGGCGCCGCACATCGCGCTGGCTGGTCTGCTCCAGCTGCTCGATGGCCGCCACCAGCCGCTCGCGCGTGGTCGGCTTGATCGCAAAACCAATCGCACCCAGCTCACGCGCCACCTGGCCGCGGTCCATCGCCGAGACCACATGCACCGGAATATGGCGTGTGTCGGGATTGCGCTTCAAGCGTTCCAGAACACTGAGGCCGGACACATCAGGCAGGCCGATATCGAGCAGGATGCCGTTGGGGCGCAGTTCCGCGGCCAGCGACAGGGCTTCCTCGGCCGTGGTCGCGACCACGCAGTCGAAATCCAGCTCGTGGGCCAGCACCACCAGCGCTTCGGCGAAGGTGGCGTCGTCCTCGACCGCCAGGATCAAGCGCCCGGCGCGCTGGCGGCGACCGCGGTCATCGGCCACATTGGCGATGGCCGGCGCTGCCGCCGGGGCGACCGCAGGCGCGGCAACCGTACGTGCGGCGACCGCTGCCACGGGCTGCGGCGAAGCCGCGGTGGACACCGGGGCCGGCGCTTCAGCCGACGCCGCTACCGGCGCGCCCTGCAGCGGCAGCTCCAGGATGAAGCAGCTGCCGCGGCCCGGCTCGCTGTCGACGTGGATGCTACCGCCCATGCGCTCGGCAAGATCGCGCGAGATCGACAGGCCCAGGCCGGTGCCGCCGTAACGGCGGCGGGTACTGCCATCGGCCTGGCGGAATGCTTCGAAGATGACCTGCAGCTGCTCGCGGGCAATGCCGATGCCGGTATCGGCGACTTCGAAGCGGATGCGGCCACTTCCCGCAGCACGAACGTGCAGGCTGACCTTGCCGTGTTCGGTGAACTTCAGCGCATTGGCCAGCAGATTCTTCAGGATCTGCTGCAGGCGCTGGCTGTCGGCCACCAGCTGGCTCGGCGCCAGCGCATCGGCCTCGATCTGCAGGGCCAGGCCCTTCTGCCGGGCCATCGGCTCGAAGGTCTCGCGCAGGCGCTGCACGACGCTGTCCACCACTACCACTTCGTCGGCCAGCTCGACGTGGCCGGCCTCGATGCGCGACAGATCCAGGATGTCGTTGATCAGCGCCAGCAGGTCATTGTTGGACGACAGGATGGCGCGCGCATATTTCACCTGCTCGTCGGTCAGGGTGCCGTCCTTGTTGTCGGCCAGCAGCTTGGCCAGGATCAGCGAGCTGTTCAGCGGAGTGCGCAGTTCGTGCGACATGTTGGCCAGGAACTCGGACTTGTAGCGCGAGGTGGCCGCCAGTTCGTTGCTGTTGCGCACCAGCTGGCCCTGCGCTACCAGCAGCGCCTGCTTCTGCGCCTCCAGCTCGTGGGTGCGCTCTTCCAGCTGGACGTTGCTCTGCTCCAGCTCGGCCTGTTGTTCTTCCAGGTGGCTCTGCGACTGCAGCAGGCTGCGGCTCTGCTCTTCCAGTTCCTCGTTGGCCACCCGCAGTTCTTCCTGCTGCGCCTGCAGTTCCTCACCCTGGCGCTGCGATTCCTCCAGCAGTACCACCAGCTGTGCACGCAGCAGCGATGCCCGCAGGGCCATGCCGATGGTCTCGCCGCAGCGTTCCAGCAGCTCGCGATCCAGGTCGCGCTGCCCGCCTGCCTGGGCGCGGCCCAGTTCGATGACCCCGACCACGGCGCCGTCGTTGCTGATCGGCGCCAGGATGCGCTCGCTCACCGGCAGCCGCCCCAGGCTCGTCTGCAGTTCAAGCACGGCGGCGTCACCGCCGTGCAGATGCCGGATGCGTTCATCCCGGGCCACCTGTCCGGCCACGCCTTCCTGCAATGCCAGCGACGCCGGCATGCCCGACGGCAACGCCATGCCACCGGTCAGCTGCAGGCGCCCACCTTCGATCCGGTACACCGCGCCAATGTCTGCCTGCAGCTGGCTGCCCAGCTGGGTAGCCGCCGCCTCGGCAATCTGCTCAGGCCCCAGGTCGCCACGCAGGCTCATTGCCACCGCGTTTTCTGCTTCCTGCAGCCACAGCGCGCGCATGGCCTGGCGCCGCGCTTCGATGGCGCGGGAGACGATCAACGCGATCATCAGGAACGCGCAACCGCCGATGCTGCGATTGACGAACGAGAACGACGAATTGTTGCTGGCCGGCGCCACGTTGAAGCCGATCACCAGCAGCACGCAGGCGACCGCGGCGACGATGAACGGCACCCGTGCGCTGCGCTGGAACACCGTCACGCCTACCGCGAGGAAATAGGCCAGCCAAACCGCATAGCCCAGCGGCACCACCAGCTCAAGGGCGATGGTGGCTGCCAGCAGTACAGCGGAGGTCATCCAGATCCAGCGGTCACGCGTGGTCGCACCAGGACGCATGCAGGTCGGCTCCAGAGGGCAAAGGGTGGGTGATGGTACTCCGTGTCGCATTCAGCCGCACAGGACCTTTGGCACGTGCCGCACCTGCACGCATCCTTCACACTTCAATGCCTAGCTTCACGTCCCTCACAGGGGTAACACTTATTTCCACGTGGACGCTGCAGCCTCTACGACGTCCGTACTGACGGACCCTTCCCGACAACTGCGACTGCTGATTGACAGCGTGCGCGATCATGCGCTGTACCTGCTTGATCCCGAAGGCATCGTCTGCAGCTGGAACCCGGGCGCCGAACGCATCAAGGGCTATTCAGCCAACGAAGTGGTGGGAACGCATTTCGGTCGTTTCTACCTGCCGGCCGAGCGCGATGCCGGTGAGCCGCAACGCCTGCTTCGCCTCGCGGCGCAGCACGGCCATGTCGCCAGCGAGGGCTGGCGGGTGCGCCATGACGGCTCTTCGTTCCGCGCCAGCGTGGTCATCGAACCGGTCATCGAGGGCGGCGAACTGCTCGGGTTCGTCAAGATCACCCGCGACATCACCGAGCAATGGCAGGCACAGCGCCTGCTGCGCGATGCCCAGCGTGCACTGCGCAACACACAGCAGTTCGAGACGGTCGGCCGGCTCAGCCGTGGCCTGTCGCACGAGTTCAACAACCTGCTGACCACCATCGGCAACGCGCTGGACCTGCTGTCACTGCGCGTAAGCGGTGACGACCTGCGCGCCGCCGAACTGCTCGATGCCGCCCAGGCCGCGACCGACCGCGGCGCCCTGCTGACCCGCCAGCTGCTGGCCTTCAGCACCGGCCAGACCCTGATCCGCGAGCCATTGGACATGAACGCGCTGGTGCGGCAGTGGTTGCCGGATCTGCAGCGTGCCTGCCCGCCCACGGTGACCCTGGACGCGCGCCTCACTCCGGGCCTGCCGCCGGTAAGCACCGATGCGCTGCAGCTGCAGACCGCGCTGGCCAACCTGGTGGCCAATGCCGTGGAGGCCACCGTCGATGGCGGCCGCATCCTGATCGGCACGGCACTGGAACACCGCCTCGACCCGGATGCGGACACCACGCTGCAACGCGGTTATGTCACCCTCAGCGTCTGCGATGAAGGCCACGGCATGGCCGCCGACATCGCCGAGCGGGCGACCGAACCGTTTTTCACCACCAAGGACATCGGCAAGGGCAGCGGCCTGGGCCTGAGCCAGGTGTTCGGATTCACTACCCAGAGCGGCGGCTTCGTCGACGTGTCCACCACCCCCGGTGTTGGCACCACGGTCAGCCTGCTGCTCCCCGCAACAGAGGAAGCACCCGATGACCGATGACCCGATCCGCGTACTGATGGTGGAGGACCAGACCGATCTTCGCGAGATGATCGGCCTGGCCCTGCGCGACTTCGGCATCGAGGTGGCCACCACCGCCGATGGCCACGAGGCCGCGGAGCTGCTCAAGGGCGAAGCGCGCTTCGATGTGGTGTTCAGCGACGTCAGCATGCCCAACGGCATGTCCGGTATCGAGCTGAGCGAGCACGTGGCGCGCGAACAGCCGCAGGCACGGATGATCCTCTCATCCGGCTACGCGCGCTCGCAGCTTCCGCCGCTGCCGGAGAAGGTCGAGTTCCTGCCCAAGCCCTACCGCCTGCGCCAGCTGGTGCAGCTGCTGAAGCAGGATTGAGAATCCGCCGGGCTTGGCCCGGCGCATCCGTTCCTGTAGCGCCGAGTCCATGCTCGGCAGCGGTGCTCAGTAACGCCCCACCAGGTTCAGGTACCACCCGCGATGGGTGTAGTCGAACCTGGTCAGGTCGTCGCTGAAATCGGTGAAGTTGTAGCCCACGCCGACGCGGAAATTACGCCCGATATCGCGGTCGACACCGGCCAGCCAACCCTGGCGGGTACCGCCGTCGCGCACGTCCAGCAGGCGGTACTCCAGCAGCCCATGCCACTGGTAGTACAGGTCGTAACGCAGCTGGCCGGAGGCGAAGTTGGTGGCCGAGTCGAACCACGGACCGGTACCGCGCCCATAGCGCACTTCGCCTTCGCGGCGGGCCGCCTTCGCCGCCACTTCCCAGCGCTGGTCGATGCGATACACGCCCTCAAGTGACAGCACCTGGGTGCGCTGGTCGTAGTCGACACCGTTGACCTGCCCCATCGTCGACAGGTCATACAGGTAGCTGTAACGGCCGAACAGCGCCCAGCGATCGTTGTCCCACGGGCGATAGGCGAAGCCGAGGTTGCCCTCGATGAAGCGCGCGCCCGCCACCGGATTGATCGCATCATCGGTGTCGGCGTAGTTGAAGCGCGCCGCGATCCGCCAGCTGTCGTTGAGGCGATGGCTCAGCCGGTTGGTGCTGACCCACTGCGTGCGCCGCTCCGCGCCCGTGTCACGGCGCCACTCCAGCTTGCTCTGCCATTCGGTGCCCGGCGAGGTCCGCCCGCCGGACAGGCTCACCGCCTTGCGATCGACCTGCCCGGTGCTGGCGTCGAGCTTGCCATTGCTCAGCGTGAAGCCGGCATTCCAGCCCACCGCCGGATAGAAATCCATGCCGAAGGTGTGCGCCAACCCGGACTCCTGCCCGGATTTGAGGAACTGGCTTTCGTTGAACACATTGACCTGGTCGGACAACCGCCAGCGCTGGCCCAGCGTCCAGCCATCCTGCGCGTTGGGGCTGAACAGCGGGTCGTACTCGCTGCGGTCGGTCGACTGGGTGAATGCACCATAGAAGCTGTGCTGTGGGGTCAGCCGGTACTCGGCATTGACCTGCGCGGCCGTGCCACGGTCGCCATCGCTCACCTCTGCACCGACAGTGGACAGGTTGGCGAAGGTCCAGGTGCCGCCGGCCACCACCGCATCGTTGTCGGCATAGCGGCCATGGTCGTCGTCCACGGTCAGCTGGCCGCCACCGTAGACATCCAGCGACGTGCCGATGCGGTGGGTGTAGCGTGCTGCAGCCAGCACGCCGGCCACGTTGCTGCCACTGCCGCGGTCCTCCTGCACCCGGCGCAGCTCGGCCGACAGGCGGTCGTTCTCACCGATCCGCCATTCGGCGGTGGCCTGTGCCTGGATCAGCGACTGCGCACCGCGACGTGCCTCGCTGTAGCGTGCGTACAGACTGAAGTCGTCGGTCACATAACCGAGCAGCTCGGCGCCCTGTTCGCGCACCCGCTGACCGGTATCGAAGCGCCCGACCGAATAGCCACCGTCCACCTGCCGCCACCAGGCACCCGCGCTCCAGTCGCGCTGGGTCCAGCCCAGCTCACGCAGGTTGACGCGTGCCTCGACAGCAGTCGCCTCGCCTTCGCGCGGCCCTTCCGGATTCAGGCGGCTGAAGCTGAGGCCGCCATTGTCGGAGAAGAACACCGGTGCACTGGTCGCCTCGCTGCGACTGTGTTCGACCTTCAGATAGGTGCCACGGCCGGCCTGCAACGTCAGGTCCGCGCCCTTCAGCGAATAGTCCTGGCCGGCGCGCTGCTCGTCCACATAGGTGGCACCCACCGCGACATGATCGCCAAACCAGTGCTTGCCACGCACGCCCGCGGTGATGTCATCGCTGTCGAACCCGGTCGGCACCCACTCGTAATCCACGATCAGGCGCTGTTCGTAACCATCCAGCGGCACATCACGGCTGATCCGGCGCAGGTTCTCGCGGCTGACCTGCGCCAATGGGCGGGTCAGCAGGATGCGGCCCTGCAGGGCGTCGATCTCGTAGTCGGCACCGCGCACCATCGGTACACGCTGCTCCACGCGCCCGGTGGTGCGGTCACGGATTTCCAGCACCACCTGGTCCGAGCCACTGAGGATGCTGGCGTGCCGCAGGTAGTACAGGCTGCCACCGGTACCGATGAACTCGCTGTGGCCGGGCGCGGTCTCGGCCTGCGAGCCGAACAGGCGCAGCTCGCTGCGCGCGTCGCCCCAGGCGTTGGCACCGCGCGAGCGCCACGACAACGCCGCACCGTACAGCGAACGCACGTACTGCGCGTACTCGGTGCCGGTCAGCCCGGTGTTGTAGTTGCCCCACAACGCCTGGTTCTTGTCCCAGTCCATGCGCAGGTAGAAGCGCCCCATGCTGTCGACGTCGCGCTGGGTCAGCGAATCATCGCCGTAGGTCGGGTAATACAGGTCCGGATCGAGGCTGCGGAACAGGTCGCGCGGGTCGGCGGTGGTAAAGCCGGTGAACAGCTCGTCCAGCGGGCGATTCTGGGTATCGGCCTGCGCGGTCAGCAGGTAGCGGCCACGGGTCTTGGCCTTCAGGTAGAAGGCCAGGCGGCCATCGCTGAGAACATCGTCGTTGCGCTCGCCGCGTGCCAGGTCCTGCCCTGCCCCGCTGGCCTTGTTCTGGTACACGGTGATGTCGGCCAGGCCGACACCGAACAGGTACTGGCCACTGACATCGACCTGCAGCGTACGCGCGATGGCCGGTGCATCCGGCCGCTCGACACGCACATCGAAGGCGTGGTGGCCGATCGGCATCAGGTACTCGGCGGCGAACTTGCGATCCTGGTCCAGTGGATAGCTGTCGCCGTTGATCTTCAACGAGGCACCCAGCGGCAGGTCGCGGCCACGCAGGCGCACCCGCGAGCCGTATACCGGAATGTTCTGCTGGCGCAGGCCGTTGCTGTCGAACACCTGCTGCAGCAGCGACAGTGATGCCGCCTGATTGGCATCGACAGCGGTGCCGCGGCGATCTTCCAGCGCATCGCGCAGCTGCTGGTTGCCCCGCTCGAACTCCGCCGGAGTGACCAGCTGCATCGACTGCGCGGTGGTTTCATCGACATTGCCCTCGGCGTCGAAGGCACGCAGCACGTAGACCAGGCGGTCACCGCGACGCAGCGGTGTCGATGCCGGCAGGGTGCCATCCCAGGTGCCCTGTGCAACGGCGGCCACCGGCAGTTCAAACGTCGCCAGCGGCGCGACCCGGTCGGAGTCGCTGCCGCGGTAGACACTGACTTCCAGGCGCTGGATGAAGGCGGTGTAGTTGCCGCGCACGTAGAACTCGACCGGACGTACGATGCGCCCCTCGTCGAAGGCCACCATGCCCGGCGCTGACACCGACAGTTCCGGCTGGCCCATCGCGGGGTCTTCGGTGGCCCAGATCGCGCCACCTTCCGGCAGGCGGATCATGAACTCGCCACGCACGGTGGCCTTGCCCGGCTCATCGATGGCCACGCTGACCCGGCGATCCGGCTGCAACGCCTGCGAGCTGGAACGCGTGGACGTTCCCTCGGTCACCGGCTCGTCGTAGCTGCGCGAGCGCAGGCTGAACAACAGTTCGCCCTCGGCATTGCACTGGGTGCCGTCACACCGGATCGGCGCCGGCTCGGCGGTGGGCGGGGCGGCCTGGGCGGTAGCGGCCAGGCCCAGCAGCAGCGCCTGGTACAGCGCGGCACGTGGCAGGCGGGCCGCACGACGGGCGGCAGAGTGATGCGCGCTCATCGGCGGGCCTCCTGTTGGCGGGCGGCCGCACGGGTAGCGGCGCTCTCCTCGTTGCGGACGCGCAGGCGCTGCTGCACGGCGGGGCTGAGCTGGCTGCGCAGCGCCTCGAACACGGCGCTGGCACGGCGCAGGCCCAGTGCCTGGTTGTAGGCATGGCTGCCGCGCACATCGGTGTGCCCGACCAGGCTGACCTGGCCACCGCCCATCTTCTCCAGGCGCGCGGCGATCGCCGCCAGCAACGGCTTGAACTCCTCACGCACGGTGGCCTTGTCAGTGTCGAACAGGACGTTGCCCAGCAACGCGCCATTCGCATCGACACCGGCCAGCAGCGAATGCGGGTCCTGCACATCGGTGCGCAGCTGCACGGTCAGGCCAGCGCGCGCGCCTTCGGCCACTTCGGCCTGCAGCGCATCGCGCACCACCGCGGCACGGGCGAAGGCCAGCGCCTGGCTTTCGCCATTGGCCGCGATCACCACATCACCGCCCTGGTAGCGGTTCACCACCTCGGCCATCTTCACCAGCACCGGGCGGTAGTCGGCACGCAGTTCACTGCTGCCCGGGGCAAACAGCACTTCGCCCAGAGCCAGCTCCATGCGCTCGGCCGGCGCCTGTGGCGACGGCGGCAGGCGCACGCCGAAGCTGAAGCGCGTCGGCACGCCCTGGGTCACCCGTCGCAGCAGCGGATTTTCGGTCGTCAGCTCCGCACCGGCCGGCACCGTGGCCGGGTCCAGCTTGATGATGAAGTTGCGGCCCAGGCGCGCATCACCGCCATGGACGTCGGCCAGGTGATAGCGGCCGAACGGATCGGTCTCCACCAGCAGGCCCTCCACCGTGGCCAGGCGCACACCCGGGATGCCCTGCTCCTGGATGCCCTCGTTGCCGATCACGTAGGCCACTTCATAGCCCTCGGAAACGCGCGCGATCTCGCGGCGCACGGTCGGCTCGGCGGCGGTCAGGCCCTTGCCGGCCTCCCCACCGCGCTGCACGTCCGTGCCGCCCTGTGCGTCCATTCGCAGGCGGTGACCCTGCGCGCTTTCCAGCACGAAGTCATCGGTGAAAGCCAGTTCGCGCAAGCGCTGCCGCACCACCACCTGATGTGCCTCGGCGCTGTCGGACGTCGACGCGCGGCCGTGCACCGTGCCGATCTGCACGCCGTGCAGCAGCGGTGCGCTGGCATCGGCCAGCGGTTGCGGGCCATCGCCGCGATCCAGCGTGGTCGAGCCGGCCACATAGGCCGAGGGCGCGAAGCCACCCTGCACGCGCACACCGGTCAGTTCGGCACTGTCCTGCCAGCCGTCACCATCGCGGTCATCGAACACGGTACCGAACACCAGGCTGTCTTCCAGCAGCGGGTCGGCATCCATCGCCACTTCGGCGGTGGCGATGTTCGACAGCGGGCTGCCATCATCGGCCGTCGCCACGGCCTGGTTCACGTGATTGCCACTGCGTACGCCAGCGCCGACGCGCAGCAGGTAGGTGATGGTGGCGCTGCGGCCGACCGCGATATCCACCGCGCCGATGCGCAGCGGCGACTGGCTGCTGGCCAGCGAGAACGCACCGTCATCGTCGGCCACGCGCATCGAACCGTCCACGTAGCTGAAACCCGGCGGCGGCGTATCGACCACCACGCCATCGCGCCAGTGGCTGCTGCCGACGTTCTCGACCACCAGCTGGTAGCGCACCAGATCGCCCACCTTCACCCGGCGCGGGCTCGCGGTCTTGGTGATGCGCAGCGCGAAATCGGACACCACCTTGTGGCGCGTCTCGCAGGTCGTGCACTCGGGCGGCGGCGAGCCATCCGGGTACTGCCCGCGCAGGCGGTTCAGCACTTCGGTACGCGCTTCCTGATTGACGATCGCCTGGTAGACCCATTCGTGGCGGCCAACCGAGGTTCCCGCCGGCAGCGTGCACACGATGTCCGTTCCCTGCTGCACGCATCCGGCCGGCAGGCTCTCGATGCTCAGTCCGGCATCGGGCGTGTCCACCAGCTGCAGCGGCTTGCGCAGGGACGCGCGCTCGACCGTGGCGACCAGGGTATAGCGCAGCCTGTCGCCAGGACGCACCTCGGTGCCACTGGCCGGGCCGGCCTGCTTCTCCAGCACGACGCGCGGTTCTGCAAGCGCGTGCTCGGTGCTGCAGTCGCCGCTGCAGGTGGGCGTGTCACCGCCGGTGCCCAGTACTGCATTGCGCACACTGCCATTGGCCTGTGCATTGACCAGCGCGCGATAACCCAGCGTGTAGGTGCCCGGCGCGGTGCCGGCCGGCAGCGAGCAGACCAGCGGATTGCTGGCGTTGCAGGTGAACGGTCCCGGCTGGGTGACCGACTGCAGGTCCAGGCCCACGCCCAGCGTGTCGGTCAGCACCAGCGTATCGGTGGTCTGCGAGTTCGCGACGGTCACTTCAACGCTGTAGTCGACCGCATCGCCGACGCCAACCGGCGCGACGGTGGAGGACTGCTTGCGGTAGGTCACCACCGCTGCCAGCACCGGGGTGGTGGTGCTGCAGTTGCTGGTACACGTAGTGGTACCGGTACCCCCCCCCAGCACCGCGTTGCTCACGCTGCCCTTGGCCTGCGCGTTCACCTTCGCGGTGTAGTCCACCGTATACGTGCCCGGCGCGGTCCCGGCCGGCAGCGTGCACACCAGCGGATTGGCGGCATTGCAGCTGAAGCCCTGGCTGGCGGTCACCGCGCCGAAGTCCAGGCCGGGGCCCATCGTATCGGTCAGGGTGAACACCGCCGTGGTGCGCGAGTGGCTGACGACGGCGGTCAACGTGTAGGCGATGCTGTCACCGACCTTGACCGGACCCGCCGCTGCCGAAGTCTTGCGATAGTCGATCTCACTGCCGGTGACCGGCGTGGTGGTATCGCAGTTGGCGGTACAGGACGGATTGTCGCCGCCGCTACCCAGCACGGCATTGGTGACCTGGCCGCTGGCCTGCGCGTTCACCACCGCGGTGTAGGACAGGCTGTAGCTGCCCGGCACGGTCCCCGCAGGCAGGGTGCAGACCAGCGGATTGGCCGCGTTGCAGCTGTAGGCGCCCGCACTGGTCACAGCGCCAAAGTCCAGGCCCGTACCCAGGGTGTCGGTCAGGGTCACCACATCGGTGGTGCGCGAGTTGGTCACCACCGTGGTCAGCGTATAGGTCAGGCGATCGCCCACCGAGACCGGGCCGGTGCCGCTCACCGACTTGGCATAGCTCACGCCGGGTGCCGCCACCGGGGTGGTGGTGTCACAGTTGGCACTGCACGACGGATTGTCGGTGCCGCTGCCAAGCACGGCATTGCGGACACTGACGCTGGCCTGCGCGTTGACGGTGGCGCGGTAGGTCAGGCTGTAAGTGCCCGGCACGGTGCCGGCCGGCAACGTGCACACCAGTGGCTGGGTGCCATTGCAGGTGAAGATGCCGGCGCTGCTGACGCCGCCGAAGTCCAGGCCACTGCCCAGGGTATCGGTCAGGGTGACCACGCCGGTGGTGCGCGCACGCGTGACGGTCGCACTCAGCGTGTAGTCGATGACGTCGCCGATCCGCACCGGACCACCGGTGGACGCCTGCTTGGCATACACCACCAGCGCGCTGGCCATCGGCGTGGTGGTATCGCAGCTGCCCACGCAGGACGGATTGTCGGTGCCGCTGGGCACCACCGCGTTGCGCACCTGGCCGCTGGCCTGTGCATTGACGATGCCGGTATAGGAGAACGCATAGCTGCCCGGAACGGTGCCCGCCGGCAGCGTGCAGACCAGGGGATTGCCCGGTGCGCAGCTGAAAGCGCCTGCGTTGGTGATGCCACCGAAATCCAAACCGGTACCCAGCGTGTCGGTCAGCGTGGTCACCGCGCGGGTGCGCGCGTCGGCCACCACGACCGTCACGGTATAGGCCACCGCATCACCGATCGCGACCGGGCCGGCGGTGCTACTGGCCTTGGACACCGAGATCCTCGGCGCGGCCACGGGCGTAGTGGTGGTGCAGTTGCTGCTGCAGGTGGGGTTATCGGTGCCAGTGCCGACCACGGTGTTGACCACCTGGCCGCTGGCCTGCGCATTGACGGTGGCCGTGTAGCTCAGGCTGTAGGTGCCGGGCACGGTGCCGGCCGGCAGCGTGCACACCAGAGGATTGGCTGCGTTGCAGGTAAATGCACCGGCGTTGCTGACACTGGCGAAATCCAGGCCGGTGCCCAGGGTATCGGTCAGCGTCAACAGGTCGCGGGTGTTGCCATCGGCCACGGTGACATCGACGGTGTAGCTCACCGTCGTGCCCACCGCGACCGGGCCGGCCGTGTTGGAGCGCTTGGCATAGCCCACGCGGGTCACCGGCACGGTCACGTCGCTGCGCGTGCAGTGGTCGGCATCGGTGCAGCTGGCGCCCGGTGCGGGCGCATTGCCGCTGTTGAAGGGGTCGTAGCCACCGCCGACACTGGCGTGATTGGTCAACACGCCGGTCGCCGCTGCAGTGACGGTCACCGGCAGGGTGAACACCGAACTGGACCCAGCGCTGCCTGCCGCTGCAAGGACCTGCGTGCTGGTGCAGGTGACGTCCTGGCCGCTGGCGGTGCAGCTCCAGTTGCCACTGACATGCGTGCCGCTCCAGTTCGGCGCGATGCCGGCCGGCAGCTGGTCACGCACGGTGATCGTGCCCGCCGCCACATTCGGCGGATTGCCGGTCGGCACATCGCTGGTGTTGCTCACCGTCAGCGTGTACTCAGTGCCGGCCTGGCCATAATTCCAGATGCCGCCGGTGGCATTGTTGCTCTTCACCACCTTCAGCGACGGCGCGGTGATGGTGATCCGGTGGTCCTCAACCTCGCCGTCGTCGGCCACGCCGGTCGGGTTCTGGATCTGGACCGCGTTGGTGGAGTAGCGCAGGCGCACGTAACTGGTACCCGCCAGTACCTGGGCGGGCACGGTCCAGGTCAGGTTCGCCTGGCCACCACTACAGGCCGCAATACCGCTGCGCTCGTTGGCATCGAACACGCCATTGCGGTTGAAGTCGATCCAGCCGGCCACGCTGCCATTGCCCACGCAGGCGACCGGTTGATTGATCTGGGTACCGGCCTGCATCACCGTCAGGCGGTAGCTGGTCGGCCAGGCATCCTCTTCGCGGCTTCCCACCTGCGGGAAGTTGTCATCGCCCAGCGCATCCAGGCTGTAGCTGCTGCGCTGCTCGGTATCCGGGCCGAGGCTGCCGAGGAAGTCGGTCAACGGCGCCGCCAGGCCACCGGGCGTGTAGCCTGCGGTGTTGATGTTGAAGTTGCTGGCGCCCTGCGGGATGCCGTCGGAACGGAACTGCAGATCGTCCACCACGTGCATGGCGTCGCCATAGCTCTGCGGCGCGTCGCCGAAGTCGGCGTAGGGCACCAGCAGGCCGATCGCGATCGCGGTGGTGCCGCCGCCGCGCATCGAGAAGCCCATGTTCACCGCCAGGTTGCCCGGCGCGTGTGCGGCGTTGTCGAAACTGAGGAAGGTGACCGCTGCCGTGTTGTCGTCGTTGCCGGGGCCGAAACGGATGACCTGGTTGGCACCGCTGGTCGATTTGTTGACCAGGTACGGCGTGGCGTTGGCCAGGTTCTTGCGGACCTCGACCACGTTCCAGGTGCCCTGCGCGCTGGCCTCGACGAACTCGCCGCTGTTGTTGATCGACTCGGCGTCGGCCATCACCACGCCGCGCAGGCGGTACGGGGCGCCGCCCAAGGTCGAGGTGCAGGTGATGCTGAAGCTGGAGGTGCCGCTGGCACGTGCGATACCGGCGATCAGCTGGTTGGCCGTGCCGGTACCGCCGATGTTGTACAGGTCGTCAAGGCTGTCACCACCGAAGTTGCCGGGGCGATAGCTGCGCAGCACATTGGTCTCGGCCGTGTTCAAACGGCAATCAACGCGCAGGTTCACCCCGGCCGCGACCGGCATGTCGATGGACGACATCGCGCCATCATTGAGTGCGACGTTGTTCACGCCATTGGCACCGCCGCCCCAGGTCAGCCACAGCACGGTGTTGCGGTACGGGCTGCTACCGCCGGTGGCGTAGGCGGCGGCCCAGGCCAGCGACGGCATCGTCAGCGACAACAGGGCCAGCAGGCCGGCCCTCAGCCATCCGCTGGATCGCCCTGCCCGGGCACGTTTTTTGGGATGAACGCATCCACCGCCCGCGCTTTCGCGCGACGTCGTCGACTGCCACATGGTTGATTTCCCCGTCGTCGACCCTTGCCGGGCCGAAGGTCAGTGGGTGACCAGCAACGAATTCCCCGGTGCGGCGGCACACATGACTGCGTGTTCCGCCGGGTCCGTGGCGATCTGCTTCGTCCCTTGTCCCCGGTTGGTCAGGCACATATAACTGTGACGACCATAACATATTGCAAACAATTATGTGATGAAGATCACATTCACATTTGCAGAGTCTGGCGTCAGCTCCACGCGTCCAGTTATAGCGGGCACACAGCTTCGGGCCGGGCACGATTCCGGCAGCCGCCGCCTACTTTCCGGCAAAACACCACGCAGATTCGGCAGCGGTATAGGGCCTCAGGGCTGCTTCGCGCCTCGCAGGAAGGACGCCAGCAGCGTCGACGCTGCCATCGCCGGCGCCAACCGGCCGCGCGCCAGTGACCAGGTGGTGCCGTAGAAGCAGGTCCAGTAGAAGTCGGCCAGCCACACGGCGGTGAATCCGAGATTGAACACGCCGGATTTCTGGCCGCGCAGGAAAAAAGCCTCGAAACGCTCGCCAATCGGCGCCCAGCGCCCGGGCAGCAGATGCAGATCGCCCTGGCGCTGCTGCTCTTCCATCATGCGCGCGAACAGCAGCGTCACCAGCTCCCAATCGGCCAGCAACACCTCGGTCACGCGTTCCAGCACCTGCATCGCGTCGGCATCCGCGTCGAACCAGGTGGCCGCCGCCTCCAGCCGTTCAAACCCCGCCGCAAACAATGCCTCGTCGATCGCTTCGCGGGTGGGCGCGAACCGGTACAGCGTCGCCCGGCTGATACCGGCACCGCTGGCCAGTTCGCTGAGCGTGCAGCGCGGGTGGCTGACCAGCGTGGCTGCGAGGGCATGGTGCAGGTCGCGGCGGGAACGTGCGGCAGGACGCATGGAAGTACCGGATTCGGGATGCCTCACGCTAGCATGAATCATCAATTAATGAACTGAATCAAAGATGATTCATCAGAATCACGATTGAGCTACAACTGCAGTGCGTCCGGTGCACCCGGGTCGGTGCACGCAGGGATCGCGTCACAGGCATCGAAGGAGACAACGCCATGCTGCATCCGCTACGCGACATTGCCGTGCTGTTCGATGCCAGCGACACCGGGCACCGGGTCCTGAACATCGCCGCCCGGCTGGCGCAGGTCCAGCAGTCCCACCTGATCGCGGTCTCCACCGCCCAGCACCCCACCGACATCGCCAGCGGCTTCGCCCGGGGTGCCGGCATTGCCGCTGCACTCGACCATGAAGCACGTGCCGATGCCGCCTGCACCGCGCAGCTGATGCAGAACCTGCGCGCGGCCGCCGAGCCGCTGCGGATCAGCACCGAGCTGCGCATCGTTTCGGACTATCTGGGCGGCGCTGATCTGTCCCTGCACTCGCTGTACTGCGACCTGATCGTCGCCGGCTATCCACACACGCCGGGTGCGCCCAGCGGCTGGCACCCGCTCGGCACGCTGCGCCAGACCGGCGTGCCGATGCTGCTGGTGCCGCCGCACTGGCGCGGCGAACAGGTTGGCCAGCGCATCGTGGTCGCCTGGAATGCCAGCAAGCAGGCACGCCGCGCGGTGGCCGATGCGCTTCCCCTGCTCGCCCGCGCGCAGGCCGTGCACCTGCTGATGGTCGACACCCCCAAGGCGGAGGCCGCACCGGGCGCCGAAATGGCCCAGCACCTGGCCCGGCATGGGGTCGAGGTCGAGATCCAGGCGGTCAATTCCACACAGGGCGGCGTTGCCGCAACCATCCGACAGCATGTCCTCGATGCCGAAGCGGACCTGCTGGTGCTGGGCCCCTACAGCCGCAGCCGGGTGGTGGAACGCGTGCTCGGCGGAGTCACCGAGAACCTGCTGGCCGAAGTTCCGGCACCGCTGTTCGTATCCCACTAGCGAGGCCCTGCCCCGCGCGGCGGTAGGCGGTCAACGATTGCCCGGTATGCCGCCGGAAATAGCGGCACAGGTAGGACGCATCCTCGAAGCACAGGCGCTCGGCAATGCGTCCGATCGGCAGTTCGCTGTAGCTCAGCCATGCCTTGATCTCCAGCACCGCCTGGCGGTCGATCAGCGCCTTCGGCGATTGGCCGAAGCACTCGCGGGTCAGCTGTGACAGATAGAACGGGGTGATGCACAGCGCCTCGGCGTAGGACTGCACGTCACGCTGGCGCGTGCTGCGCTGGCCGACCAGCTCCCAGAAGTTCCAGGCCAGGCGCTCACGCCGGCTGATCTGCGCTGTGGGCGCGCCCTTCGCCGGCAGCAGCGTGGCGAATTTGAGAAAGAAGGTCTGCAGCAGAGCGCGCAGCATCACATGCCGATACCGGCCGCCGGTGTGGTGTGCATCCATCAGCTGCTGCAGCCAGCCCTGCAGCAACGGCACCTCCAGCGGTGACGGCGTGCAATGGGGCTGCTGCTGCAGAAACTTGAACAGCGCGTTGGGCAGTACATAGGCCACTTCGGACGCCAGCGCCTTCGGCATCAGGCAGACCACCGCCAGGAAGCCGCGCGAGCGCTGCCGCAACAACGCCAGCGTGTCCTCGGCCAGCACCAGCACGTCGTGCCGCTGCACCGCCACCTCACGGAAGTCAAGGGCGAAGCGCGCACGCCCCGACACGCAGACCAGCACCGCGAGACAGGCGTGCCCGAACGACAGCGGGACGCCCTGGCCCTCGGCCAGCGTGCTGACCTCCAGGCGCGTGGATTCGTCCTGATCCAGAAGCTGGGGTATGCGGTCCATGAGCGGATCCGGCTGGATTCCGGAGCCGAGCATACCGGGCCCAGCCCATCTGTTGTGAAAAGTACCGAAGGCATCAAGGCCCGTCACGCGGCGCCCGTCATCCGCCACCGCGCTGCATGAACAGCAAGTCGGGCGTCGAGGCATCGTCCACGGGCCGGAATCCGAGGTCGCGATACAGCGCCACCGCCGCGGGATTGTCCCGATAGACCCGCAGGGTCAGGCGCTGTACGCCCGGAGATTGCAGGGCCTCGGCGATCATCAGCTGCATCAGCACGCGCCCCAGCCCGCGCCCCCGTGCCTGGGGCGAAACGATGATCCGGCCCAGATGGGCGGTGCCGGGTTCGCTCAACCAGTACTGGCCGAAGCCTACGCAGTCGCCCTGCCCGTCCAGCAGCACCCGCCCCGGGCGAGTGCCCAGCCCAAGCACCTGCGCGAACGCTCCGGCCGGCACAGGGAATGCGACACCCGGGCCGGCCCAGCGCTGCGTGGCTGCGGCCGAATCGAGCCAACGGGCGATGCGCGCGTAGTGCGAAGGCTGGACCGGCTGCAGCTGCATGGGCATGGCGATACGTGCATGACGTGGATGTCCATTGTGCGTGCTCCAGGACGCGCCGTCACACCGCAGCACAGCTCTTGAATTTTGTCCTAGGACAATAAACAATTCCGGGCGTCCACACGCCTGCCGCCCGACGGCAGCCTGTCTCTTTCTCACTCCCGGGTATCCCATGTTCAGAGGCCTCAGCGCGTTTCCGCTTACTCCGCTCAGTGGAGATGACATCGACACACGCGCTTTTGCCGCACTGGTCGAGCGCCTGGCCGCGTCCGGGGTGGACTCGATGGGCATTCTTGGCTCCACCGGCAGCTATGCCTATCTGGAGAAAGCCGAGCGCAAGCGCGTGCTGCGCCAGGCCCTCGCCCGTGCCGGCGGCGTACCGGTGATCGTCGGCGTCGGCGCCCTGCGCACCCGCGACGTGCTGGAACTGGCCAGGGATGCCGAAGATGCCGGCGCTGCCGGCCTGCTGCTGGCACCGGTGTCCTACCAGCCGTTGAAGGAACATGAGGTCTACACACTCTTCGAATCGGTGAGCATGGCAGTGCGCACCCCGATCTGCGTCTACGACAATCCCGGCACCACCCGCTTCCAGTTCTCCGATGAACTGCATGGGCGGATCGCCGCGCTGCCCAACATCGGCTCGGTCAAGATCCCCCGCCTCTCCGACAATCCGGTCGAAGCCGCGGCAAGGGTCGCAGCGTTGCGCGCCCACATCCCTGCACACGTCACGCTGGGGATCAGTGGTGACGCCGCCGCCGTGCGCGGACTGGCCGCGGGCTGTGATGGCTGGTACTCGGTGATCGCTGGCCTGTTCCCCGAGGCAGCGCTGCGGATCACCCACGCTGCGCGCAGCGGTGACATGCCCGCCGCTGAGGCGGCATCCGCGCGGTTGGCACCGCTCTGGGCGCTGTACGATCGCTTCGGCGGCATCCGCGTGATGGCATGCGCTGCCGCGCTGATGGGCCTGTGTAGTGACGACTGCCTGCCGCGGCCGCTGCTTGGGCTGCAGGGCAATGACCGGGCGCAGGTGGCCGAAGTACTGGAAGGCCTGGGGCTGCGCTAGACGCAGAGATCGGGCGCGAAAGCAGCCGTGCAGGAGGTCACGCCGGCCCGATTGGAAGGGGCGACATCGCTCTTGAGAACAGGCTTGCATGGCTCAGTACGATCATCCTGCGGGGCGCGCGTGACCGGATCAGAACCAACGGTCATCTTCCAGCCATAGCAGGGACCCGGGTAGCGGCCAGTGGCACAATAAGCGTCGATGCCATGGAGGGGAGTCCATGCGATACAACCCTGCGCTGGACGGCCTGCGGGCTGTCGCTGTAATGCTGGTGCTGGCCTTCCATGCGCGGTTGTTCGGTGGATTTGGCGGCTTCTTCGGCGTGGACGTCTTCTTCGTCCTGTCCGGCTACTTGATCACGCGCATCCTCGCCGAGCAGCACGCAGCAACAGGATCGCTGCGCATTGGCGCCTTCTACGCGCGTCGCCTGCGCCGGCTCTACCCAGCCCTTCTACTACTGCTGGCCGTTTACCTGGCCGCGGCGCCATGGGTGTTCCCGGAACATGCCAACCACCTGCGTGACGCAGCTGTTGCCGGGCTCTATCTCTCCGACTATGGCTTCGCCCTCTGGCGGGTGCCGTGGTACCTGCAGCACACCTGGAGCCTGTCCGTTGAGGAACACTTCTACCTGGTGTGGCCGATGGTGCTGATGGTGGTGTTCCGGCTGCCAAGGCACTGGTGGGCACCCGCCGTTTTCCTCCTGGCAATCGCAGCCACACTCTGGCGTTGGCACGTGGCGCTGAACGACGACGCCTGGTATCAGCCCTACTACCGGTTCGACACCCGGCTGTCAGGGATCCTGCTCGGCGCCGCAGCTGGCCTGTGGAACCCGTCCCTACCCAAGGCAGCCGCTCCAATGGGTGCGCTGCTGCTTGGGATCGCCGTGACCCAGGCTCACGTGAAGGAAATGGCGGCCCTCACATCATGGATGGCCATGGCAGAGATCGGCGCGGCATTGCTTGTCCTGGGGGCCCACCACGTGCGTGCCCTTTGCTGGACCCCACTGGTATGGGTCGGAAAGCTGTCCTATGGCATCTACCTCTGGCACTTCCCAATCATGTATTGGCTGCGCGGGCAGGATATTTCGGGCTGGAGCAGCATGCTCATCGGATCCGGGGCGGCAGTCCTCTGCGCGGCGGCGTCCTACTACACGGTCGAACGTATCAGCCGATCAGGCCGGGCTCACACCGCAGAAACTGCGCGGGTTGACCAGGCTGGCACGCTCGGCCGCGATGCAGGCATCCGATAGCGCGCTGGCGCGCAGGTAAACGAGGTCCATTCTGCCGGCGAATGGTCCAATTCTCTGGATATGCGGGAGGTCGTGGGAAATGACGTTGTTCTAGCAACTTCCAAACCCTTGATTCATGGCAGCTCCGACCCGATTCGGGCGGGCGACCAGGGAATGATTGCCCTAGACGGCAAGAGGGGGGATGCCCTTTTTGTTTTATTTGCAGTTTCACCTGCAGATCCCGTGCCATTTTGGAACGGCAGTTATCCGAAGCGGTGAGAATTGCGGTCGACGGCGCGACCTCACAGTACCAATGCCGACCGGGCGAAGGCCGACATTCGCAGGCCAGTTTACAGGACATACCCTGAGACCAATAATTCTGCCGAAGCCGGGCATTCCTGGCTCACGCTACGGAGGGCTGTATGGAACTGAGTGGATTTCTGCTGATCCTCGGCATGGCCGCCGAGCCGGGGAACCCGGCTGCACCGAAAGCTCCGGCAAGTGAGGAGGTCACTGCGGCGATTGCGGAGGCAACAGAAGCGGCTGACACCTTCGCGGACTGCGCAGGATGGTGGGATTTCATGTCGACCTGGGAAATGAAGGCCGGGCGCTCCGCATCCGCAGAGCAGTTCAGGAACATGGGCAACGGAGCGCAGGCCGCGGCGCTGTGGCTGCATGCACAGGCATACGCATTGACCGCAACCAAACCGGCCAGGTACAGCGCGTGGTTGCCCATGGTTGCCCCTCGACGTTCTGCCGCCGCGACAAGAGCTGCAGCCATGGCCGAACACGGCGATATCGACTTTGCCCGTGCAGAAGGTGAGCGCTGCCGAGCAATGCTTGGAGCGCAGCAGCACGCCATAGACGACATCCGCAGGGATGCCGTTCAACGTGAGCTGGATGCTTCGACGCCGACCAAGTGATCCGCACCTGACTACTACAGGCAGGATCGTCCCCGCGTGAGCGGGGACACCACTTTGCATCTCCCCAAGGTCCCTCGCCATGTCCTCTGCAGCGCAGCCTTACCCAGCACTAAGCTGGCGGCGCCGCATGACGGTGGTAGGTCGCTGCTCCGTTTTGATAGCGAATGGTGACCGGTGGATTGATGTTCATGGCACCAGCATCACCTGCATGATCCCCCATGTAGGCCGTCGAGGTTCCAGCGGGCATGCGGACGCAGATCAAGTTGAACCTTGGACCGCTCTCCTTTTCGGCTTTTATCGTCAGAACCTTGAGCACCGTATGGCAGCAGGAGCATGGGAATTCATTCAATTCGATTCCAACTGAGCTACCAAAATTCTTCGAGCTCTTCAGCCCCGTCCACCAGCACGCAAGCAGCTTCATTTCCGCGTGACTCTTGCACTGGCTGGAAACTTCTGCGCCTTTGGCATTTCCATAATTGAGATTCAGCCCTTTGAAAAGAGCGGCCGCATCTATCAGTTCATCAGCACCAGACACAGTATTCTTATGCGTGAACGTTTCATCGTATAGCGTTGCCACTGTGCTGTGCTGGCTGGCCGAACCACCACCCTTGCCCTTGGGGCTCATCGCAGCATCTCCCATTCCAGGAGACATTCAAATACTCGATGGACAGGCGCGAATCACGCCAATTCGTCTCACGTATCCAGCCGAAGGCCCTTAAACCTCGCTCGCAATCAGGTCGCGAGCCGATGCTCGTAGATGGGTGCCGCTCGTCTTCGAAGATTCAATAGAGCGCGGCCAGGACGGTCGGGCCCGGGTTGAAACAGGTGTCGACATGCTTCTGCCTTCCGGAACGCGCACCGTGCGGCCATAGCTGCGGGCGTTGACCTGACCAGAGCCCGGGTTCCAGTCCCGGCGATCGAACAAGAACAGCACCGGACTGTCGAACCACTGCAACTCTTTGATTCTGGTGACCCCGGCCCGATTCGAACGGGCGACCTTTAGGAGGGGGATTGCATGCTCTTCTAATTCAATGACTTGCGGATCAACTGCGACCACGCTGCGCCCAAGCGGTCCTTCGGGCGGGGTTTCGTAGCTGGCGGCTTGGTGGGCTCTCGCGCGTCCTTGATGCACTGCAGCTCTCCCCGCCTCGATCAAACGCCTCCCTGCTCGGCAACTGAAACCGGCCGTTAGACTTCGCGAACCCTCGGACGGAAAGCTCCATGGAACGGTGGTATCTGGCAACACTCGTGGCATTGATCCTGCACCAGATTGACGCCGCGTTCTGGCACGAATGGGACATGTTCCGCGTCCCCGGTGGCATCCAAGGTTTCCTTGTCTTCAACCTAGTCGCTGTCGGCGCCCTGCTGCACGGGTATCGCCAAGTCGCGCTGGCCAAGCCGTCCGCGCGAGCTTATGCCCGCCTGTGCGGGATAGTAGGTGCCGGCACAGCAGCAATCCACTTCGCATTTGCCGCTGCTGGCCGTGAGGAATTCCATCTCCCTCTGTCCATCGCAGCTCTAGCCGCATGCCTCATTGCCGGCGTCGGCCTGCTGCTAAGCAGCCAGAAACCGGCCACTGGTCAGTAGCCGCGGCCTAGCTTGGCGCCCCCTGCCCCTGCCCCCACCCACATCATTCATCGGATCCTTCGCCCCGGGCTTCGTGGCGGGGGCGGTTGGATCGGCGTGCTGTCGGTCAAGCGGGCCATGGCCTCACGAAGGGGCAGATCTGGATAGAGCCTGGCCGCGCACCAGCGCTCGCCGTAACGCTTTACCTGCCGGACGTTGGCGGCCCGCACTTCCTTGACGTCCCCTGCCTTCCATCCATAGCCTGACCCCGGGCCCGCCGTCGAGCGTGACGCTAGCCGTCTCGCGCCCGTTGTACCAGAGCGCCCAGCGCTCACCGATCTGGACCCAGCCAGAGGGGGTCGGGGCGGTGCGGAAGCCTTGGTAGCCGTGCGAGGGAAGCATGGCCGGAAGGATACGACCGGCGGTCGCAGATCCTGCGAACGCAGCAGCGCTCTGCCTGAATCGTTTGGCGAAGGAACCGTTAAGGCCTGCATCGGCGATTTGACGAGATCGCCCATCTGCCCGAATCGGAGAGTCGAGCCTGACTCGACTCTATGCCGGCGCAGCAAAGTTTGCTTGCTGTAGGAAATTACCTACAAGAGGAGTGATCCTTTACCTATTGCAGCAACCGATTGAATGTTGCGACCGTCGAGATAGCATGCTTGCTCATCTACCGACTGGCGCGTAATGGAGAACCCGATGCCAAATCCATCCCTAAAGTACAGCTTTGTCTATCAGTGCTTGCGCCTGTCAAAGTTCGCACTCATCGCCTGCATGGTCACCTCATGCTCAGATAAGAATGATGATGTTCAACAGGTGAGCGGTACACCGAAGAATGAAGCACCCGCCGCTACTGCAGAGCTTCGAGGTATCTCTCCAAAGCCAACAGCAATCGATACCAATCTCCAATCTGCACAGCGCCTACCAGATGCTCCCGTGAAAGATCTGTATCCGGCGCTCCGCAATAGAGCAGAAGCTGGAGATCTGGAAGCAAAACGACAGCTGTTCTTGTTACTCAACGAGTGCCGCGTTGCAATGCAGTCAGACAGGCAACTTGACTACTCCGATAGTCAAGTCTCTCCAGAAATTCTCAAAGCCAGTGGGAAGACACGAGAGCAATACTTGGCCGATCAAAAAATGAGTACCCTCGCTTTCACCGAAGAGAAGCTCAAGCAATGTGAGGGCATCCCAGGCGATGCACTAAAGGAAACGTCCCGATGGCTGAAGGAGGCTGCGCAAGGGGGCGACTCCTACGCGCGGCTGGTCTACTACAACTACATGGATATCATCGTTGGAGATCAGCAGGAACAAGCAGCATCGGCCGAAAAAGTTAAGCAGTTCAATGACGACTCATATCGCTATATCAAAAGTGTAGCCGACACCGGCAACCCGGATGGGCTCTTCACTCTGGGAACTGCGTATCAGCGCGGCATCATTACGCCGAAGGACCCGATCCTTGCCTACGCCTACAAAAAGGCTGCTGGAGAGCTGACTCCCATCGGTGGAAACGAGCAGATGCTGGACCTCATGGCACAGTCCATGACTCCGACTGATCTAAGGAAGGCCAATCAACTGGCCGCTACGCTGGCACAGAGGAGCAAGAGATGAAAATCAGGCTTACGGCAGCATTCCTGTTGGTCTTTCTGCTAGGAGTAGCGGTTTACGTGCATGCCCAAGTGCGAGGAACTAGAAACATCGGGACTTATCCCTGTAATAACTGCGCACTGGGCTATCCGAGAATCGACCCACACACCTCAAATGAGCTTACTCTCGCCATAGCAAGTTTCAACAGACTTGTTGCTCTTGAGTCTCTGTCGATAGCCCCCGGTGACGTCATAACAATGTGTAACGGAACTGCTTGTGTTGGCTATGAAGTTACGTTGGGCGGAGATGGATACATGGGAGTCAAGTATGAAGCCCAAGCCAGTACTACTCCTTTGAATCCTAGCGGAAATGCTAATGGCACCGGCTCAGGAACTGGCCATGGAAGCGGTCAAGGCGTCGGGAATCCGGGCGGCGCCAATCCAGGCAGTGGTTGCTATGGCAGTTGTGGCGGAGGACAAACCGGCACAGTGACAGCCGGCCCTGACTCACCGCTCCCGAAACTCCCTAAGGGCTCACAAGAGCTCTAGCGTCCGAAAGCCCTCCCGACCGAGCCCCAGCGGGCGGCTACCCATCCACCGCCCGCCGGCGGCTACGTGGCCCCACCATCCCCCCAGCGGCGCTGTAACCACCGCTGCGGGCGAGGTCGCCGCCTTCCAGATCGCCTTGTACTGATACAGACTCTGCGCCAGGTGCCAGCGCGCCAGCAGTGCCGCGTGTGCCTCATGCGGCGGCCTGGCCCATGTCCGCGCTGACCTGAATCATGTTCGTTGCGGTCAGGGTTCCGACGATCAAACGCGCGCCGTCAAAGCCAATGCCATTGATCCTTCCCGTGCTGGTGTATGCCACGGAAGGGTGGGCCATCGTGTCCGTATTGACCTTCATTGCAGGCGTAGTGGTGACGGGCCTCATCACGGACAGCGATGGGCTGACCGCGCTGCCCGGCCGGCGCCATCGGGCGACACCACTCTGTGGGGTCGGAATGACCCTAGGGTGCTTCGAAGTCCAGGCCCGGCCGCCCGCCCTGGCAGGCTGGGCATTTGCGCAGGTGTATGTCGCTACCATTCGCGCCATAGGTCTCCCCGCAGGGCTTGCAGTGCAGGACATAGATGGACTGCCCGTGGTCCGTGCCAGGGAGGCCGGTGGCGCGGATGTTCTCCTGCTTGTTCCGGTTGATGAAGCCGATCTTGGTGGTGCCTTTGTCGACCCTAGCCATGGATTCGCTCCCTGAGATCTGCCGGCAGTGTAGTCGTACACGCAACGCCCACGAGTGGCGGCTGGGCGCTTCGCCGCCTACCCGATCCGCTGGTGGCCGTGCACAGGGACACGCTCTCCGATTGGTTCACCTCGGATGCCAAGCGTGCGGGAATCGGTGGCAGCCTCCACCGGCTACGGCACACCTTCTGCGCCCACATGGTGATCGCCGGGGTTCCGTTGCGAAGGGTGCAGATTCTGGCCGGGCACGCTGATTACGCCACGACTGAGAAGTTCTACGCCCACCTAACGCCTGAAGGCGACGATGGCGCAGTCGCGAAGCTCAAGTACTGAGCGGGACCATTGGGACCACTGGGACCAAATCCTGTGGATATGCGGGAAACAGTGGGAATTGCTCACCACTGAGCCCGCCTAAGCTATTGATTCTGGTGACCCCGGCCCGATTCGAACGGGCGACCTTCCCCTTAGGAGGGGGACGCTCTATCCAGCTGAGCTACGGGGCCATGCAGCCGGGAAGTTTACAGGCAACACGCCCTGCCCTCCAAGCATTCATGTTCCACCCAGCTGCGCTGGCGCGTTGCACCATGGCCGCATGGGCCGCTCTGCTACCATCGGCGATTCAGTTCATCGCGTCCCCCACCTGCCCGCGATGGCACCAAACAACGTAACGAAACACAGGAGTCTGCATGTCTTCCGAGCTGCTCAAGTCCCTTGGCCTGGACGCGATCAACGCTGGCACGTACCTGGGCAACGGGGAGTGGTCGAGCGCGACCAGCGGTGAGCTGATCACCCCGGTCAACCCGACCACCGGCGAGCCGATCGCGCAGGTCCGCGCCACCACCGAGGCCGAGTACGACACCGTCGTCGCCCGTGCCCAGGAAGCCTTCAAGATCTGGCGCACCACCCCGGCGCCGCGCCGCGGCGAAGCCGTGCGCCTGTGCGGCGAAGCGCTGCGCAAGCACAAGGATGCCCTCGGTTCGCTGGTGGCCCTGGAAATGGGCAAGAGCAAGCCGGAAGGCGATGGCGAAGTGCAGGAGATGATCGACATTGCCGATTTCGCCGTCGGCCAGAGCCGCATGCTGTACGGCTACACCATGCATTCCGAGCGCCCCGGCCACCGCATGTACGAGCAGTACCACCCGCTGGGCCTGGTCGGCATCATTTCGGCCTTCAACTTCCCGGTCGCGGTGTGGAGCTGGAATTCGTTCCTGGCCGCCATCTGTGGCGACGTGTGCATCTGGAAGCCGTCCAACAAGACCCCGCTGACCGCCATCGCCTCGCTGAAGATCTGCAACGAAGCGCTGCGCGAGGCCGGCTTCCCGGACATCTTCTTCCTGATCAACGATGCCGGTACCGCGCTGTCGGAAAAGATGGTCGATGACCGTCGCGTGCCGCTGATCAGCTTCACCGGCTCGACCCAGGTCGGCCGCACGGTCAACGAGAAGGTGGCGCGCCGCCTTGGCCGCTGCCTGCTGGAGCTGGGCGGCAACAACGCCATCATCCTGGACGAAACCGCCGACCTGAAGCTGGCCGTGCCGGGCATCGTGTTCGGTGCGGTCGGTACCGCCGGCCAGCGCTGCACCACTACCCGCCGCCTGATCGTGCACCGCTCGATCTACGCCGACGTACTGGCCACGCTGGTGAAGGCCTACAAGCAGGTGGAAGGGAAGATCGGCGACCCGACCGACGCCGCCAACCTGATGGGCCCGTTGAACAGTGACGGCGCCGTGCAGCAGTTCCTCGATGCCATCGCCCAGGCCAAGGCCGCCGGCGGCACCATCGAAACCGGTGGCACCCGCATCGACCGCGCCGGCAACTTCGTCCTGCCGGCGATTGTCTCCGGCCTGAAGAACAGCGACGCCGTGGTCCAGCATGAGACCTTCGCGCCGATCCTGTACGTGATGCCGTACGACAGCCTCGACGAAGCCATCGACATGCAGAACGGCGTGCCGCAGGGCCTGTCGTCCTCGATCTTCACCACCAACCTGAAGACCGCCGAGAAGTTCCTGTCGGCCGCCGGCAGCGACTGCGGCATCGCCAACATCAACATCGGCACGTCCGGTGCGGAAATCGGTGGCGCCTTCGGTGGCGAGAAGGACACCGGCGGTGGCCGCGAGTCCGGCTCGGATGCCTGGAAGGTCTACATGCGCCGCCAGACCAACACCATCAACTATTCGGATTCGCTGCCGCTGGCCCAGGGCATCAAGTTCGACCTGTGATGGACAACGCCGCACCCACGGCACCGGATCGGATCCCCAGCGGGGCTCCGATCCTTGATTACAGCGGCCGCCGCGTGCTGATCGCTGGCGGCAGCAAGGGCATCGGTCGTGAAATGGCGCTGGCGTTTGCCGGCGCCGGTGCGCAGGTTTCGGTCTGCGCCCGCGGCCAGTCCGGCCTGGACGCGCTGCGCGCCGATGCAACCGCACAGGGCGTCTCACTGCACACGTTCGCCGCCGACCTGGCCGACATCGGTCAGATCCAGGGCTGGCTGCAGGCCGCCGCCGACGCACTCGGTGGCATCGACGTGCTGGTCAACAATGCCACCGGCTACGGCATGGCCGACGACGAGGACGGATGGGCGGCCAGCCTGCAGGTCGACCTGATGGCGGCGGTGCGGGCCTCGCGGCTGGCCTTGCCGTGGCTGCGCATGTCCGACGACGCCTGCATCCTCAATCTGTCTTCGATTGCCGCGCAGCAGCCGCGCCCCGGTGGCGCGCCCTATGCTGCGGCCAAGGCTGCGCTCTCGCACTACACCACCTCGCAGGCGTTGGCGCTGGCCAAGGACCGGATCCGGGTCAATGCCATCGCGCCCGGCTCGATCGAGTTCGACGACGGCCTGTGGGACCGCCGCCGCAGCGAAGATCCCGCGCTGTACCACGGCACCCTGGCGAAGATTCCGTTCGGCCGCTTCGGCCATCCGCGCGAGATCGCCGATGCCGCGCTGTTCCTGTGCTCGCCGCTGGCGCGCTGGATCACCGGCAGCGTGCTCAACGTGGATGGCGGCCAGGTGCTGATGGGCTGACACCGGCATCCCGGTAGCTGCCAACCTTGGTTGGCATGCCTTTCGTCGACCAAGGTCGACGCCTACCTGGCTGGAATGCCTTTCGTCGACCAAGGTCGACTTCTGCCGTAGCGGCCAACCTTGGTTGGCGCCCTTGGATTCACCGGGCATGGGATTGCCCGGGCAGAGGCACTATCATGTGCACACTGCCAAGGAGGACCCCGATGAGCGTGGCACCCCGACAGACAAGCGCCCTGGCCGTGGTCAGCCTGGTCATGGGCATCGCCAGCTGGACCGTCCTGCCCTTCGTGGCCAGCATCGTCGCCATCGTCACCGGCCACATGGCCCGCGCCGAAATCCGCCGCCGCCCGCTTGAACTTGAAGGTGACGGCCTGGCCGTCACCGGCCTGGTGCTGGGCTGGGTGATGGTCGGTGCGGTGATCGCCGCGATCCTGGTCTTCATCCTGTTCTTCGGCGGCCTGGCCTGGCTCGCCGCTGTATCGAACTGACCGCCATGACCGCCTCCGACAGCACTGAACGCTTCAGCAGCCGCGTCGCCGACTACGTCCGCTACCGGCCCGATTACCCGCCCGCGCTGCTGCAATGGCTGCACGACCCGATGGGCGTCAGCCATCAGGCGCAGGTGGCCGACATCGGCGCCGGCACCGGCATTTCCAGCCGCCTGTTCCTGGCCACCGGCCATCCGGTGGTGGCCGTTGAGCCGAATGCGGCCATGCGCGGCGCCGCCGAAGCATGGCTGGCACCGCAGTATCCGCAGTTCCGTGCGGTCGACGGCCGCGCCGAAGCAACCGGCCTGGATGATGCCAGCATCGATCTGGTGAGCGTCGCGCAGGCCTTCCACTGGTTCGACACCGTGGCAGTGCGCGCCGAGTGGCAGCGCATCCTGCGCCCTGGCGGCCAGGCACTGATCTACTGGAACTCGCGCCTGCTCGACGCCAGCCCGTTCCTGGTCGGCTACGAGCAGCTGCTGCTGGACTACGGCACCGACTACAGCGCGGTGGCCGAACGCTACCAGGACGACGCCACCATGCAGGCCTGGTTCGGTAGTGGGCTGCGCGGCATGGTGCAGCTGCCGAACGTGCAGTACCTGGACCTGGACGCCCTGCGCGGTCGCCTGTTGTCTTCTTCCTACGCACCGCAACCTGGTCATCCGCGCCACGCGCCGATGATCGATGCCCTGCAGGACCTGTTCGCCGCCCACGCGGTCGACGGCCAGGTCGCTTTTGAATATCAAACCCGAGCCTTCCTCGGCACGCTGGACTGAACCGACGCATGTATTCGCTTGCCCGCCCCTTCCTGTTCTCGCTCGACGCCGAGCGCGCCCACGGCCTCGGCCTGTCCGCACTGGACCTGGCCTATCGCACCGGCACCACGCCGCTGCTGGCCGCCCGCATCGCGCCGCTGCCGAGCACCGTGTTCGGGCTGACCTTCCCCAATCCGGTCGGCCTGGCCGCCGGCCTGGACAAGAACGGCGAGCACATCGATGCGCTGTTCGCACTCGGCTTCGGCTTCGTCGAGATCGGCACCATCACCCCGCGCCCGCAGGCCGGCAATCCACAGCCGCGCCTGTTCCGCCTGCCGGAACACAACGCGATCATCAACCGCATGGGCTTCAACAATGCGGGCGTGGATGCGCTGGTGCGCAACGTCGAGCGCGCGCGCAACCGCCGTGGCCTGCTCGGCATCAACATCGGCAAGAACAAGGACACCCCCAACGAACAGGCCGTGGATGACTACATCGCCTGCCTGGACAAGGTGTACCCGTTGGCGGACTACATCACCGTCAACATCTCCTCGCCCAACACCGCCGGCCTGCGTGAACTGCAGGAGGAAACCGCGCTGCGCCAGCTGGTCAGCCAGCTGCGCGACCGCCAGGAGGCACTGGCCGCACAGCACGGCCGCCGCGTGCCGATGCTGGTGAAGGTGGCGCCGGACCTGAGCGAGCGTGACATCGATGCCGCTGCGCGCGTGCTGGGCGAACTGAAGGTGGACGGCGTGATCGCCACCAACACCACCGTCGACCACAGCAAGGTGGCCGGCGACCCGTTGGCCAACGAAGCCGGCGGCCTGTCCGGCGCACCGGTGCTGGAGCAGTCCACGCTGGTGCTGCGCCGCCTGCGCGCGCGCCTGCCCGAATCGGTGCCGCTGGTCGGTGTCGGCGGCATCCTGTCCGGTGCCGATGCAGTGGCCAAGATGGCCGCCGGTGCCGCGCTGGTGCAGTGCTACAGCGGCCTGATCTTCCGTGGCCCTGCCCTGGTCTCCGAGTGCGTGGAGGCGATCCGTCGCCGCCGCGAAGCGCCCAGCCGTGGCGCGGTGGCGCCGCTGTGAGCGCGCCCATGGACACCACCGACGGCACCGCACCGCTGCGCTGGACACTCACCCGCAATGCACCGCTGCAGGCGCTGAACACTTTCCACGTGCAGGCCAGCGCCGCACAGCTGCTGGAACTGCACGACCCCACACTGTTGCCGGACGTGCTGGCACTGCCCGAGGTGGGCAACGGCCCGCTGCTGGTGCTGGGCAGCGGCAGCAACGTGCTGATCGCCGAGGACCTGCCCGGCACCGTGCTGGTGTTCGGCAACCGTGATATCAGCTTCCTCGAACACCGCGCCGACCATGCGGTGATCCGTGCCGGTGCGGGCGTGCCCTGGCATGGCCTGGTGATGTGGTCGCTGCAGGAGGGCCTGTCCGGGCTGGAAAACCTGGCGCTGATTCCCGGCACCGCCGGTGCCGCGCCGATCCAGAACATCGGTGCCTATGGCGCACAGATCGGCGAATTCATCCAGGCCGTCGAAGCCTGGGACTGCCACGAGCAGGCCTGGGTGCGGCTGGACAACGAACAGTGCGGCTTCGGATACCGCGACAGCGTGTTCAAGCAGCAGATGGACCGCTACCTGATCACCGCCATCGAACTGAAACTGCCGCTGCTGCATGACCTGCGCATGGACTACGCCGGCATCCGCGAGGAACTGCAGGCGCAGGGCGTGGAACTGCCCGGCGCGGTGGACGTGGCCAATGCAGTGATCGCGATCCGCCGCCGCAAGCTGCCCGACCCCGACGTGCTCGGCAACGCTGGCAGCTTCTTCAAGAATCCGGTGTTGCCGCTGGAACAGGTCGACGTACTGCTGCAGCATTTCCCGGATCTGCCGGTGTTCCCGTCCGACCAGGAAGGCAAGCGCAAGGTCTCGGCCGCCTGGATGATCGAATCCTGTGGCTGGAAGGGTTTCCGCGAGGGCGATGCCGGGGTGGCGCCCAGCCACGCACTGGTACTGGTCAACCACGGCAACGCCACTGGCGCTGAACTGCTGGCATTGGCACGCCGCATCTCGGCCTCGGTGCTGGAGAAGTTCGGCGTGCCGATCGAACCGGAGCCCCGCCTGCTCGGCGCGCAGTGGTGAACACCCCCACCCTCTCCCCAGGCGCCACCCCGATGCGGGCGGCGCTGCTGATGCTCGGCAGCACGATGGCGTTCGGCCTGATGGCAGTGGCGATCCGCTATGCCACCCGCTACGTGCCAACCCAGGAAGTGGCGTTCTTCCGCAACGCCTTCGGCCTGCTCGCACTGTTGCCGATGCTGCTGCGCCCGGGCCACGCGCCGCTGAAAACCCAGCAGTTGCCGCGTTATTTCCTGCGCAGCGCGATCGGCCTGGGCTCGATGCTGTGCGCCTTCTGGGCGCTGGGCCATCTGCCGCTGGCGCAGGCGGTCTCCCTGTCCTACTCCACCCCGCTGTTCGTCACGATTGCGGCGGTACTGTGGTTGGGCGAAACCGTGCGCGTGCGTCGCTGGGCAGCGGTGGTGGTCGGCTTCATCGGCGTGCTGGTGATCGTGCGACCGGGTACCGCTGGCTTCACCGCCGGCAGCCTGGTAGCGGTGGCCGCCGCCCTGCTCAGTTCGCTGGTGGCGATCCAGATCAAGCAGCTCACCCGCGTCGACAGCGCCGACACCGTGGTGCTCTACACCTACGTGTTCTGGGTGCCGCTGTCGCTGGTCCCGGCCCTGTTCGTCTGGGTCTGGCCAACCGGCACTGCCTGGCTGTGGCTGCTGGCCACCGGCGTGCTGGGCACCATCGGCCAGCTGTTGTGGACACGCGCGTTGCGCCTGGGCGAAGTCTCGGCACTGACCCCGATCAGCTTCCTGCAGCTGCCGCTGGTGACGCTGTTTGGCTGGCTGCTGTTCAACGAAAGCGTGGACCGCTGGACGATCACCGGCGCCGGCATCATCCTTGCCGCCAACGCCTACATCGCCCACCGCGAAGCCGTGCTGTCACGCCGCGCCGCCAGTGCCGCCGCCTCCGCCGCAGCCAAACCGGCCGAGTAGGTCCCCCTGTAGAGTCGAGCCATGCTCGACTCATCGCGCGCAGCGCGAAGCCTCATCAATGACGGGTGACGTGCGTTTACAGCGCCCGATACGCCCGCTCCGCCGCATCGAACACATTACCCGGAGCAAACTGCTCGCCCAGGTAATGCAGTGATTGCCGGCGCAACTGCGGCGAACGCTCCTCGCCATCACTGCCCAGCAGGACCTGCTGGAACTCGATCAGGTCCTGCAGGATGCGCCAGTGCCGGTACCACGCGATCCAGCGCGGATCTCCCAGGTCGTTGCCATAGCCTGCTGCGAAATCCAGCGGATTCTCGCGACCCCAACGCCCACCCACGGCGCCACCGATGAACATCAGGTCGCGCTCGCGTGGCGCCAGCGACAGGCCATCCCAATCGATCAGATGCAGGCCGCCATCGTTCCCCATCAGTAGATTGCCGGCATGCAGGTCGGTGTGGCACAGGTGCAGATCGACCGGTGCATCCTTCAATGCAGCATGCAGCTCCAGCGCGTTCGCATGCAGCGCCGCGATGCGCGCATGCTGCTGATCCCAGACCGAAGCGAATGCGCGGCCCAGTCCATCCTGCGCCACCGCCAGCCCTTCCCCCACCAGCCACTGCCCCACCGTTTCCAGTGCGGCGGTTTCCAGCCGCACGGTGGGCAATGCCTGCTGCAGCGCCGGCGGCAGCTGCGCCGCGTGCAGGCGCTGCAGCACGTCGCCCAGCCGCTGCCACTGCGTGCGGCTCAGCGCCGCCTCGAAGCCGGACTGCCCTTCGATGTAGGGGAACAAGGTGAACTGCAAGCCCCAGCGCTGCACCGACGCGCCCCCCGTCAACGCCGGCCAGGGCGCGACGATTTCATCGATACCCAACGTGCCGCGCAACCAGTGCAGGCTGTCCCACACCGCTGGATCGACCTGGTAGGTGCGGCACTTCAACCACCATTGCCCGCGCCGCGCATCCACGCGGTACACGCTGGCGCTGGCATCGGCGCCCACCGGGCGTGGCACCACTGCGGTAGCGGTGATGCCATAGGATTGCTGCAGGACTTCGCCGAGATGCTGCGCCGAAGCGAATGACATGGATGCAAACGGAAAGTATTACCTGCCGCTACTATCGCAGATGCGTTGGCTGCGACACAGACATGTCCGTCACACCCTTGTGCGTCGCGAGCAATGGACTAGCCGGCGACGCGCCGCATCAGCGCTTCCAGGGGACCGCGCGCGAACTGCCATGACCACAGCCACGCCGCGCCGGTCGCCAGCAGCAGGAACAGCAGCGCCCACAGCAGCACCGAGGCGAGCGAGGCACGGCCATCCAGCAGGCCCAGGCTTTCCAGCGTGCCCATGCCCAGCAGGATATGCCCGACGTACAGGGTCAGGGTCATTCGCCCGGCCGCAGTGAACGGTGCCAACCACTCGCCCGGGCGTAGACGCGCCAGCCACAGGCAGGCTGCGATGACACTGCAGGCCGCTCCTGCGCCCGTCAGCACATAGGCCGGCCCCGGCGGCATCGGCTGTGTTCCCAGCCACGGCTGCCAGGGCGTTCCCTGCGCCAGTTGCTGCACGCCATGCCCGGCGCCGATCAGCAGCAGGCCCAGCACCAGCAGTGCGCGCTGCACCCGAGGCTGCGACAACGGCAGGCGCGCCAGCAGCATGCCCAGCAGGAAGAAGCACAGCCACGGCAGCAACGGATGGAAGCCGTTGAACAACAGGTTGCGCGCCATGCCGGGCCACTGCCACAGGCCGGCATACTCCAGTGTCTGCCAGTTCCAGCCTTCGCTGTAGTCCCACTGCAGCAGCGCCCAGAACGAACCGGCGGCCAGGCCGGCGATGCTGGCCAGCAACAGCCATGGCGACGCACGCAGCCACAGCACCGCCAGTGCGAAGTACACCGCGTAGTAATGCAGGATATCGGCCGGGAACAGTGTCAGATTGAGCAGCCCCAGCAACAGCAGGAACAGTGCGCGCCGCCAGGTCTGCACGCTGGCCGACCACCATCCCTGCCGCTGCGTGGCCAGCACCAGGCCCAGCCCGGCCAGCGTAACGAAGGTGGCCGAGGCCTTGCCTTCCAGCAGGTGGAAGAAGCCTGCCAACCCACCCGTACCCTCTGCGGGCACGGCCATCGCCAGGCGGAAATTGACCAGCACCATGCCGGCCAGCGCGAGGTAGCGTGCCAGATCCAGGCCGTGCAGGCGCCGGTCATCGGCGCTCATGCACGTGATCCCAGCAGCCGTGCCAGCAGTTCGAGGTCCAGCGCAGCTTCCTCCACGCTGCCGGCTTCACCCAGGCCCTGGCGCAGCGCATCGCTTTCGATGGCATCCAGCAACACCTGCGCCTGCAATGCCGGGGCCAGCGCAGGGCGCCGCCGCTCGCGCCGCGCAATGCCCTGCAGCGCATCGCCCAACACCTGTTGAAGCTGCCTGCGGTTGGCCGCGAAGGCCTCGGCGACGGCAGGGTTGCGTGCGCTCTCGGCCAGCACCTCGACCGCGAGCGTTGCCCACTCCGGTTGCCGGCACAACGCGTGGAAGTCCTGCAGGAATGCCAGCACCTGCGCGCGCTCGCCGTCGGCCGCCGCCAGCCGCTGCAGCATCGGAGCCAGTTCCTCGCTTTCGGCCACGGCCACCGCAAGGATGATCGCCTCCTTGCCCGGGAAGTGGTTGTAGAGATTGCCCAGGCTGACACCGGCCGCCTGCGCGATGTCGCGCATGCTGGTCTGGTGGAACCCCTTGGCGAGGAAGCACTGCAGGGCCGCCTGCAGGATCAGGGTCACGCGCTGCCCATTGCGGTCGATTCGGCTCATGGCGCAAATAGCGAACGAACGTTCGTCCATTTTAAAGAATAAAGAGGTCCGCCGGCAGGGCAGCGTTCAGCCCCGCCCCACGCCGCCCTGCGCGGCTTCAGAAGAACTCGTCGAGCAGACGATAGAACGCCAGCCGCCGTTCGTCGGCCTCAACGCCATAGCGGCGGAACAGCGGCGCGACCCAACGGGTGTCGCCGAAGTTGTGGACCAGGCTGCGCGCGGCCAGCGCCAGATCCTGATAGCGATCGGCCACGCCCAGCCGGCCACAATCGATGAAACCGCTGAAGCGGCCCTCGGCTGCCAACAGGTTTGGCAGGCAGGCGTCGCCATGGCAGACCACCAGATCCTCGTGATCAGGCCGGGTGGCGCGCAGTTCGGCGAACACCTGCTGCGCGCTCTGCCCCAGGCGTTCGTCATCGAAGTCATCGGCGTCGACCAGGCCCGCCTCGACACGTGCCTGTGCGGCCTGCAGGCGCGAGGCCAGCCGCTGGTCGAACGGACAAGTCGCCACCGGCAGGGCATGCAGGCCCCGCAGCGCATCGGCCAGCAGCTCCACCAGGTGCTGGGGCGCGAGCGCCGGCGACGAGGCCAGATCGTGGCCGGGCAACGCACTCATCAGCAGCCAGCGCCGCCCCGCCTCCTCGGCGGTAGCGATCACCGTCGGCGCCGGCTGGCCCTGCACCTGCAGCCAGCGCAGGCGCGCTATCTCGTCGCCCAGCTCACTGAAGGCGTCGATCACTTCCGATTTCAGGAAGGCATCGGCCTGCCCTGGACGATGCACGCGGGCAACGTCCGCACGCGATACACCGATCGACTGCCGTTCAATGCGCGCGTCGGCCAGCGCTTCCTGCCAGGCGTGAGGCAGGGGCATGCCATCCATGCGCGCGTGGGTTGCTTCCATGCCGGGGAACGCCTGTTGCCGATGACTGCACGGATTCTCGCTCATCCGGCATGCCCCCCGTCAACAGCACCAATGATGGAGCTGTGCCTGGCGCGCTGAACATTCCCATTACGGAACGGCATGCATGGATGGACGAACGGCCACGCGCCGTCCACATTGTCGCCGACTGCCACGGGCCCTGCTGCGTGCTGTCCAACGATGCGCTGGCGATGCTGGACGAGGCCGGACTGGCGGCGCAGCAGCTCCCCGCCGGCTACCCCGAATGGAAGGCGTCCGGCCTGCAGGTGGATCTGCCCCGGCACTGAGCGAGACCACTGTCATGGATGATGCGTTTGCCCCGATGATCGATGCCAGCTGGCGGCGCATCTGCGCGGGTGAGCGCATGCTGCAGGACGATCCCCTGCTGTACCTGGCCTGCAGCGATGATTTAGACGAGGGTGAGGACGGCATGCTGCTGCAACCGTTTGCTGGTCCTGCGCGCGCGGTGCTGCGCCCAGTCCTGGCGGAACGCCTGCAACTGTACGCACGCGCGCATTGGACACTCGCACAGCTGCGGCAGCGGCTGATCGACGTCGGCCAGCGCACGCATGGCGCCGACCGCCTCTTCTATTTCCCTGCTGCAGAACTTGCGGCACTGGCCGAGCACCCTGCACCGCCCCACATCCGCCGCCTCGCTCCAGCCGACACTGCTGTGTTCAGTGCGTTCCAGGCCAGCGCCAGCAAGGAGGATCTCGATGCGGCCTGGGTCGAGCTCGACCACTGGCAGGTGTTCGGTGCCTTCGACGGCGAGCAGCTGGTCGCGGCCGGCAGCCTGTACCCGTGGAGCCTGGATCCGGCACTCGCCGACATGGGCGTGCTGACACTGCCCGAAGCCCGTGGGCGCGGTCATGCACGCCGGCTCGTGCAGACGATGGCCATATCCGCCCAGGCCTCCGGGTTGCAGCCGCAGTACCGATGCCAGCTCGACAACACGGCCTCCATCACCACTGCCGAACGCAGCGGCCTGCGCGCGTTCGGCGACTGGGACCTCATCCTGGCGGCCCACTGATGCCGCCACTGCACAACCAAGGAAGCAACATGAAATTGATGATCATCGGCGCTAGCAGAGGCCTGGGACGCGCGTTCGTGGAAGGCCTCTGTGCCCCGGGTGACACTGTGATTGGTGTCTCGCGCACCCGCCCGCGCGGCATCGCCTGCCCTGACGACGTCACCCTGCAATGGATCGAAGCAGACCTGTCCCGGCCCACCGCAGCGGCCGACCATATCGCAGCGCAGGCACCGGCCGATATCGATGTGCTGATCCACAACCTGGGCATCTGGGAAGACAAGGCCTTCAGCGACGAGTACGCGTTTCTCGATGAAAGCGATGCCGCGCTCGCGCAGCTGGTCGACGTCAACATCACCGCCACCCTGATGCTGCTGCAGCGCCTGTTGCCCCGTGTATTGAATGCAGCACGGCCACAGCTGGTGCTGACCGGTTCGACCTCGGCACTGCCGCGCAGCGGCCGCCCGGAAGTGGCCTTCGGCGCTTCGAAGTTCGCGCTCAACGGCATCGCCGATGCGCTGCGCGAAGGCTTCCGCGAGCGTCGCCTGGCGGTCACCAGCCTGCAGCTGGGCTATCTCAATACCGACGATGCACTGTCGGTACCGGTGGCTGACGCCGCAGCGCGCGGCGAAGGCGGGCTGGTACCCGTACACGACGTGGTGACCATGGTGCGTGCACTGCTGCAGCTGTCGCCCTCAGGCTTCGTGCGCGAACTGGTGCTGCCCGCCATCGCCGACCCGCGCTACTGACCACGGCGGCCAGCGGCGGGAGGCGTCAGTGGCCGCGCGCGCGGCCGTGGTTTACCCTGCTCCTCACTGGCCGTCGGTCACAGGCGGGAACCTGCTATGGATGCGCTTTCACGGGTTACGGCCCAGGTCCTGGACAGTGCCCTGCCCAGCCTGCCGCTGTACCTGCTGCAGGCCACCGCCGTCATCGGCATGATCGGCGTGCTGCTGATCGCCACCCGCCGCGCCGGCCATGCCATCGAAGGGCGCCGCCTGTATGTGGGCGTGGCGCTGGGCCTGATCTACCTGTTCAACTCCTGGTTCGTGGCCCGCTATACCCAGGGCGTGGTCAAGCTCCACCTCGGCTTCGACATCCTGCTGGTCAGCGGCCTGCTCGGTGGCTGGCGCGGTGGGCTGGCCTGCCTGGCCGCCAGCCTGCTGGCCCGCTACCAGTTCTCCGGCACCCAGTTCTTCCTGCCCGCGGCCCTTGAATCCCTGCTGCAGATGCTGGCCGGCATCTGGCTGCGCAGGCGCCTGCACCCGCGCATGCTCAACGAACTCTCGCTGCCCATGATCCTGCAGGCCTGGGGCGTGCGCATCGGCGTGACCGCGCTGGGCCTGGCCCTCGGCGTGGCGATCATCGGCGCCGATCAGCTGCCGGTAACAGAACTGGCGATCCAGCGCCTGCTGGCACTGCCCGTGTCGCTGTTGATGCTGGGCGCCGTATTCGCACTGGTCTACAACGATGCGCAGATCGATGCCCAGCGCCAGCGCGAGCAGGCCTGGCTGCGCATCGACCCGATCAGCGGCCTGCCCAACATGCGCGCGCTCGGCGAACGCCTGCAGCACTATTGGCGCGACAACGACGGCATCGGTCATGCCTGCCTGATCGTCGCCGAGATGGGCAACCTGCGTGACCTGCGGCTGCGTTATGGGCCGCTGCAGGATAACGGACTGTGGCGGCGCGACAGCGGCGACGATGTGCACCGCCTGCTGCCATCACTGCCTGCGGACAGGCTGGAGATCTACCAGTTCGGTGATGCCGCGCTGGCGATCCTGGTCCAGGGCCTGTCGTTGCCGGAACTGCGCACGCAGCCCCGCATCACCGAACTGGCGTCCGGGCTGGCCGAGCGCATCAGCGAGGAGTGGCCAGGCTTCCGGCCGCTGGTCCGCTGCGCGGTGGTCGAACTGAAGCCGCCCGGAGACGCCGACGACGGGCACCTGCCCTTCCGCGCGATCACCCTGGCGTTGAGCGCGATCGAGTCGGGCGTCGTGTTCTTCGACGATCCGGTCCAGCGTGACAGCGAGATCGACGTGCTGATCGAAAGTGCACTGGAACGCTGGCTCCGCCACGGCGACGCGCCGTTGTGCTACCAGCCCAAGCATCGCCTGCAGGACCGGCGCCTGGTCGGTGCCGAAGCGTTGTTGCGCATGCGCGACGGCGAGGGCCGGATGATCACGCCGATGCGGGTGATCTCGCTGCTGCGCCGGCAGGGCCGCCTGGCCGACCTGGAATGGGCCACGCTGCAGTCGGCCATCCACTTCCTGCAGCAGTGCCGGGGTGACGGCCTGCAGCTGACCGTGGCGGTCAATGTCTCCGCCGAGTCGCTGCGCCTGCCCGGTTTCGGCCTGCGCCTGCAGGAACTGCTGCAGCTGCATGATGTGCCCGGGACGATGCTGCGGCTGGAAATCGTCGAGTGGACCGAGATCGTCGAACGCGATGTGGTCGATGCCAATATCGCGCAATTGCTGGCGGCCGGGGTGACCCTGTCATTGGACGATTTCGGTGCGGGCTACTCGACCCTGATTTTGCTCTCGCAGCTGGCCATCGCCGAGGTCAAGATCGAGCAGGCGTTGATCGCCACGTTGTCCGATGCCAAGTCACAGTCGATCGTGCGCTTCATCGTCGAAGTCGCGCATCGCTGCGGCGCGATCGTGGTAGCCGAAGGCACCGAGACCCTGGCACAGGAACAGCAACTGCGCGCACTGGGCGTGGATGTCGGCCAGGGCTATCTGTATTCGGCAGCGCTACCGGCGGACGAATTCCGTCGTTTCGCCGCCAGCTAGATCGCGTAGTAGCCCAGGAACATCGCCACCGCCGACTCGGCCACGCGCGCGCGCTCCTCGGCGTTCAACGGTGCCTGCCCCATCGTTACCTGCGGCCAGAACGCAAAGCTCTTCACCAGGCCGTGCAGCTGGTGCCCGGCAAATTCCGGATCGACCGCGCGCAGTCGTCCATCGGCAATCGCCGCGCGGATCCATGCACTCTCGCCGCTTTCCTTCTCGCCCATGCGGCAGACGATCGCCTGCGCGCGCTCCGGCGAATGGATGATCTCGGCCATCGCCACCCGCGCCAGATCGATGAAGTTGGCGTCGCTGAGCAGCTCCAGCTTCTGCCCCACAAGCTGCAGCAGCTGTGCCGGCAGCGGCTGGTCGGCGCGGTACGGCAGCGTGTCGCTGGCCACGCTGCGCTCCCACAGCTCCTCCAGGATCATCGAGAACAACGCTTCCTTGCTGGGGAAGTGGTTGTAGACGGTGCGTTTGGAGACCCCGGCCGCTTCGGCGATGCGGTCCATGCTGGTGGCCTCGTACCCCGATGCACGGAACTCCTCCACCGCCGCGCGCACGATGGCGTCGCGTTTGCGGTCGGTCAGGCGTTGCGGGGCACGTGGCATGGCAGGGACCAGTCAGCTGAACGGATGCGCACATTTTACACCAGCCAGTGTACTTTTGAAAAACACGAAACTACACTGTGCAGTGTACCCAGCGGACGTCACCCATGAAGCGCCTGCTCCTTGTCCTTTTGCTTGGAATCCTCGCCGTGACCGCCTACACCTTCTGCAAGTCCTGGTCCCTCCCCGACTTCCCCGATTCGCCGCAGTACCGCGACGGCAAGTTCCGCAACGCCCTGCCGCGGCCGGCAATGGGCCTGCGCGACGGCGCGGAGATCTGGTGGACGTTCCTGTTCAACAAGCCCAAGGGCACGGTGCCGGCGCACCCCATTCCGGTGCTGCCGCTGGACCGCGCCCGCCTCGACGCCGCGCCCGACCGCAGCCTGTTCCGGCTGGGTCACTCGACGATCCTGCTGAAGCTGCGCGGCCAGTACTGGCTGACCGACCCGGTGTTCTCCGAACGCGCCTCCCCGGTGCAGTGGATGGGCCCGGCGCGCTTCCACGCACCCCCGATCAGCATCGACGAACTGCCGCCGATCGCCGGCGTGATCCTCTCGCACAACCACTACGACCATCTCGACCACGCCGCGGTGATGCAGCTGGCCGGCAAGACCGCGCGTTTCATTGCGCCGCTGGGGGTGGGCGACCAGCTCATCGCCTGGGGCGTGGATCCCGCCAAGGTGGAACAGCTGGACTGGTGGCAGTCGACCGAAGCCAGCGGCCTGCGCCTGACCGCCACCCCGGGCCAGCACTTTTCCGGCCGTGGGCTGGGCGACAGCGATCGCAGCCTGTGGGCGTCGTGGGTGATCCAGGATGGTGACTTCCGCATCTTCTTCAGTGGCGACACCGGCTACTTCGATGGCTTCAAGGCCATCGGCGAGAAGTACGGCCCGTTCGACCTCACCATGATCGAAACCGGCGCGTATGACCCGCGCTGGGCGTTCGTGCACATGCAACCGGAGCAGACCCTGCAGGCGCACCTGGACCTGCGCGGCAAGTGGCTGCTGCCCATCCACAACGGAACCTTCGACCTGGCCCTGCATGCCTGGCAGCAACCGTTCGAGCGCATCACCGCCCTGGCGAAGGCAAACAGCGTGCCGGTCGCCACGCCGATGATGGGCGAAGCGCTGGACATGCAGGCGCCGAACGCCGGCACGCGCTGGTGGGAGCAGGTGCAGTTGTAGCCAGCGATCGCGCCCTGCCTGGAACCCTCTGCCGCACCCGCCTCGCGCGGGTGTTGCAGCAGGCACAGCCGCCCCTGGCGGCCTGGACGGGGACCTGCAGCGGGTCGGCGACCTGATTGTTCGGCTGCCCGGATGATATTGCCGGATCAAGGGGGATTATCCGCCCCGCAATCACGTCCAGGATGACCGTGCGCCATGTGGGTGCGCCTTCCTGGATCTGAACATGAACATCGCTTCCTCAACCCCCGTTGCCCTTGTCACCGGCGGCTCGCGCGGCATTGGCGCCGCCATCTCCCGCCGCCTGGCCGCCGATGGCTTTGCGGTGGCCATCAACTACGCCGGTCGCCACCAAGAAGCCGAAGCACTGGCCACCGAGTTGATGGCCAAGGGGGGCCAGGCCATCGCGCTTCAGGCCGATGTCGCCAACCCGCAGTCCGTGCAGTCCCTGTTCGATGCGATCGAGGCACGCTTCGGCGGTGTCGATGTGGTCGTGAACAGTGCCGGGGTACTGGAACTCGCTTCGCTGGCCGAGAGCGAAGACACCCTGTTCGACCGCCTCATCGCCATCAACCTGAAGGGCGCATTCAATGTGCTGCGCGAGAGCGCACGACGGGTTCGCGATGGCGGCCGCATCGTCACCCTGTCCACCAGCGTGGTCGGATTCAAGCTCGAGCGCTACGGCGTCTATGCCGCAAGCAAGGCGGCGGTGGAAACCATGAGCGCCATCCTCAGCAAGGAACTGCGCGGCCGCGGCATCACCGTGAACGCCGTCGCACCGGGGCCGACGGCAACGAGCCTGTTCCTGGAAGGCAAGTCAGCCGAACTGATCGACCGGCTTGCAAAGATGAGCCCGCTTGAACGCCTCGGCACCCCGGATGACATCGCCGCGGCTGTGGCCTTTCTGGCCGGTGCCGACGGCGGGTGGATAAACGGTCAGGTTCTGCGTGCCAACGGCGGCGCGGTCTGAACCACGGAGAGACGCCATGAATCCGATCCCCGTTTCCCGCAGTGCCTACGCCCTTGTCACGGTGACTGCGGCGCTCACCGCGGCCTTCGCCGCAGCCGGGGCGCTGCATGCCGGCTGGCCGGTGTGGACGATGTTCATCGGTTGGATTGCCTTTTTCACGCGACTGCAGGGCACGCGCTCCACGATCGAAAACCTGGCCTGCGTCTGGTTCGGGCTGGGCATCGGCGCATTGGCAACACTTGCAGTGGGCCTGCTCTCTCCTTCACTGGGTCCCTCGCTGGCCGTGCCCGTCGTTGTACTGGTCGTAGCGCTGTGCGTGGTCGCCCTGCGTGGCCTGCCGGTATTGAACAACCTGCTGGGGTACTTCCTCGGACTGGTCAGCTGGTTCGCGGCCCACCTTGAGCCCTCGCTGGCCCATCTCTCCGAACTGGCCGCGGCCAGCGCCCTCGGTTCACTGGCCGCCTGGACCGCGCACACCGTGCCGCAGCGCCTGTTGGCCCGCGCCCGGCCATGACCCTTTCTTCTTCCGGAGCTCCCATGTCACACACTATCCTCATCACCGGCGCATCCTCCGGCTTCGGCCTGATGACCGCCAAGGCACTGGCCCTTGCCGGCCACGTCGTCTACGCCTCGATGCGCGAAACACGCGGGCGCAATGCAACCCGCGTGGCCGACATCGCACAGTGGGCAGACGCGCATCACGCCGACCTTCGTAGCGTCGAACTGGACGTACAGTCGGACGCGTCCAGCCAGGCGGCGGTCGAACAGGTGCTGGCCGACGCAGGCGCGCTCGACGTCATCGTGCATAACGCCGGGCACATGGTGTTCGGACCGGCTGAAGCATTCACCCCGGAACAGCTGATGCAGCAGTACGACGTCAATGTGCTGGGCACACAGCGGGTGAACCGCGCCGCGCTTCCGCACCTGCGCCGCCGTGGCAACGGCCTGCTCGTCTGGATCGGCTCGTCCTCCACACGCGGTGGCACTCCTCCGTTCCTTGCGCCCTACTTCGCCGCCAAGGCCGCAATGGATGCACTGGCCGTGTCCTATTCAACCGAACTGTCGCGGTGGGGCATCGAGACCACCATCATGGTGCCGGGTGCATTCACCAAGGGCACCAACCATTTCCTGCATTCGGGCACACCCGCCGATACCGCCATCGCGGCCGACTATGAGAACGGTCCCTACGCCGGTGTCGCCGACCAGGCACTGAAGGGCCTGGCAGGGTTGGAGCCTGCAGATGCCGATCCCGAGGAGGTCGCGCGGCAGATCGTGCGGGTGGTGGGCCTGCCACACGGACATCGGCCGTTCCGGGTACATGTAGACCCCTCACAGGACGGCGCCGAAGTGGTCAATGCCGTTGCCGATCGCATGCGACGCGAAATGTACGCCTCCATCGGTCTTGCAGACCTGCTCTCGCCACGAGGCTGAGCCGGGAAAATCAATGCACCTGCGGGGCGCCTTCGGGCGCCCTTTCTGCAGGACCCCAGCGCGCGGGTGACAGCGCTGATCCGGCAGCCTGGCACTAAGCCTTCGGCTGCAACCTGCGCCTTTCCCGGGCCAGATTCAACTGCAATGCGGCCGCGGCCAGTTCGGCCATTTCCGTGGTGACCTTCTCGCTGCCACGCGCGCGCAACCAACCCAGAATGTCGGCCAGGTGCCAGATGGAGGTTGAGCCGTCATGCACCGGGGACGGAAACGACTGCGGGTTGGCCAGCATCAGCTTCCGCATGTTCTGTCGCGACATCCCGAGCAGATCTGCCACATCCGTAAGCCCCACCAGATCCGGGCTCACCTCCACCAGTTCGGCACCCGGCACGGCCCGCTGCACGTCATCCACGGCCGAGCACAGCGCGACCACCGCGCTGTCGGCGTCACGGCAGAAGGCCAGCGCCATCCTTCCCGGCAAGCCACTGCCCAGAAGCGCGTCGTCACACCCCGCCTCTACCAGCCGCCGCTCAAGCTCTCCGACGTCATCGCAACGTTCGGGCAAGCGGTACTTCAGGGTGAAATTGAATTCCATCATCTGCCACCTCGCTTCCATCGAAGCCTGATTTCATTGCTCACGACTGCAGTTCTCGACCACGCGGCGCAAGGCGCGCGCATGGTTGCCAGGACTGCGCGGCGTGCTCCAGATGCTCACGACACAGAATTCTCCGCATCGGCAGTCGGTGTCGTTGTAAGGGCAATACATCCGGCCCCACGCGTGGCTCCCACCTACACGGAGACTCCAGCCTCGAGCTTCCGCGAACCGCAGCACCGATTCGATGTCCTTGTCGGGATGACGAGCACGAGACATTCCTTGTTCTCCCCAGTCTGCACATGACAGGCCCGGGTTGTCAAATGACAACCCGGACACTCAACCTTGAGCAATGACCCTAGGCGATCCTGGCCACGCGTCCAGAGCCACATCCGTCAGCGCTCGCTGCATCGCCTACCGCAGCGCGTCATGTAAACGATTACAACCCTTGCTAGCGTAGCGCTCGCCCGATCCCGGCCGAACCTGCGAGGTTGTCTGTAATGGCATTTCGCGTTGAACGCTCCACGGTCCTGAAGCTGCCCTCCTCTTTCCGTCCCACCGCAGCCCTGCTGTTTGTCGGGCTGGCATTTTCCGCGCAGGCCCAGAACCTGCCGGCCCGCGACCAGTGGCGGGCAAGTGCTTCATCGCAGCAGGTCCCGGCCATGGCCATCAGCCACCTGATCGACAACGATCCGAGCACGGTGACCGGCGGCGCGTTCAGTCCCGGCCACTGGTTCCAGATCGACCTCGGCGCGCCGGCCACGCTCGCTGGCGTGCGCCTGACCTGGGATGTCTCCAATCCCGAGGGCTACACGTTGCAGACCTCGCTGGACGGGGCGCAGTGGCAGACCGCCTACACCATGGGCGATTCACTCGGCGGCGTCGAAACGCTGTACTTCGCGCCACGCCAGGCCCGCTACCTGCGCCTGGCCAGTCCGCAGCGCACCTCCGACTGGGGCGTGTCGATCTTCGAAATGGAACCGCTCGACACGTCGCTCAGCGCGCGTGTGGTGGGACTCGATGCCACGCAGTCCGCAGTGCTGTGGCAAGGCGGCAGTGCGGTAGCCATTCCCGCTGGCAAGGGCGGTGTCCATACGCTCGACATCACCTTGCCACGCCCGCAGCCGAGCACCGGGCTGGCGGTGGACTGGGCCAGCGCGCACGGTGCCGCAGTCTTGCAGGCCCAGGATGGCAAAGGGCGCTGGCACGAGCTGGCAAAGGATGCGCAGGCCGCGACCCGGCAGCAGAGCTGGCTCGCCGCCAGCGCGCCGCTCGACATCCACGCACTACGGTTGACGGTGCACGGCGACGCTCCGAAGATCGCCCGCATCCGCCTGCTGGGCCCGAAGGCGGTGATGACGCCGATGAAGCGTTACCAGATTGCCGCCAGCGGTGCGCAACGTGCCTTGTTCCCCGCCTCGCTGCAGATGCAGCAGACCTACTGGACCGCTGTGGGCGTGCACGCGGGCCGGCAGAAATCCATCTTCGACGAGTACGGCAACCTCGAAGCCTTCAAGGGTGCACCGCTGGTGCAGCCGATCTGGCGCAATGCCGACGGGAACGCTGCAGGTGCGGCGGGGCAGACGGTGCAGCATGCCCTGCGCGATGGCTGGAAGCCGATGCCGTCGGCCACCTGGGCGCCGCAGCCCGGACTGGAGCTGCGCAGCGAGGCCTTCGCCATCGAGCGCGACGGGCAGCCGGTCACCCTGCTTCGCCACCGGCTGCACAACAGCGGCACGACCACGATCAACGGCACGCTGACCCTGGTTGTACGCCCGATGCAGATGAACCCGCCGTGGCAGAACGGTGGCCTGTCGCCCATCCGCGATGTGTCCGTCGAACGTCAGGCGGTGCGCGTCAATGGCCGCACCCTGCTGCATTCACTCACCCCGGTGACGGCGTCGGGCGCCGCGCCCTTCGGTGCGGAAGGTGCAACGGAAATCACTGCCGCCATCGCCGCCGGCACGCTGCCCAGTACGCAACAGGCACGGGATGACCAGGGGCTTGCCGCCGCGGCCCTCAGCTATCGTGTTTCGCTGCCGCCCGGGGCCAGCGATGCCGTTGTGGTCGCCTTCCCGTTGGGGACCGCCGCCGCCGATGCCAACGGCGCGCTGCCGGACGCTCCGCCGCTCGATCTGTCCTCGCTACCACACGGGGCCGATCCTGCGTTCGATGCGCTGGCCGCGCAGGCCTCGGCGGATTGGCAGGCACGGCTGGGCCAGGTGGGGCTGCGCCTGCCCGATCCCTCGCTGGTCGACATGCTGCGCGCGCAGGCCGCCTACATGCTGATCAACCAGACCGGGCCGGCCATGCAACCGGGGCCACGCAACTACAACCGTTCCTTCATCCGCGACGGCATGGCCACGTCGGCGGTGCTGCTGCGCATGGGCGAAGCCAAGGTCGCGCGCGACTACCTGGCGTGGTACAGCGAGCACGGCGTGCACGCCAACGGGCTGGTTTCGCCGATCCTCAACGACGATGGCAGCGTCAACACCGGTTTTGGTTCGGACATCGAGTACGACAGCCAGGGTCAATACGTGGCGCTGGTTGCCGATGTCGCCCGGCTCGATGGCGGGCCAGAGTCGGTGCGTGCGTACCTGCCGAAAGTGAAAGCGGCGCTGCGCTTCCTGCAGGAACTACGCGAGCGCACGCTGGTAGCGGGTTACATGGCCGGCCAGCCGGCGCCGGAACGCTTCGCGGGCATCCTTGCGCCATCGATCAGTCATGAGGGCTACCCCTCGCCCACCCACAGCTACTGGGATGACTACTGGGGCCTGAAGGGCTGGCACGATGGCGCGTGGCTGGCCGACGCACTGGGCGATCACGAAACCGCGATGTGGGCGCGCCAGCAGTACAAGGCCCTGTACGACGCGCTGCACGCCTCGATCCGGGCGACGATGGCGTGGAAGGGCATCGACTTCATCCCGTCCTCGGCGGATCTGGGCGATGGCGATCCCACGGGCGTATCGATCGCCCTGGACCCGACCGGCGCGCAGAGCGTGTTGCCTGCCGATGCATTGCGGACCACCTTCGCCCGCTATCTGGAGGACGTGCGCAAGCGCAACCAGCCCGGTGCGCTGTATGCCTACACGCCCTATGAGATCCGCAATGTACTGAGCTACGTGCACCTGGGCCAGCCCGAGGCCGCCGACGAACTGCTGCAGGGACTGCTGCATGACCGGCGCCCGCTGGAATGGCAGGTGCTGGCCGAGGTCGTGCATTCGCGGCTGCGTTTCCCGCGCTATCTGGGTGACATGCCACACACCTGGATTGGCGCCGAGTACGGCCGCACGCTGTTCGGCATGCTGATGCGCGAAGACGATGACGCGCTGTCATTGCTGCCTGGCACTCCGCCGTCATGGGTGGCCGGCGATGGGTTGGCGGTGGAACGGCTGCCCACTGCGTATGGCACTTTGCAGATGCAGGCGCGGCAGCGCGACGGCGCGCTGGTGGTCACGCTGGGCGACGGACTGCGCAACGGCACGGCGGTGAAGGTCTGGTGGCCGGAGCGCACGATACCGAAATTGGTGCGTGTGGATGGGCGGCCAGTTGCCGACTTCGATGCCGAGGGCGTGCGCCTGGCGAAGCCGTTCCGGACGCTGGAAGCGCGTTGGTAGAGTCGAGCTTGCTCGACTGCACTTCGCCGCCCCCTACCCCAGTAGAGCAGGCTCGACGCTACAGGGCCGCGCCGGGCCACGCCCGGCGTCAGAGTGCAGGCAACCCCGGCGGGTTCGTCTGCGACTGCGGCACCGCTTCCTCGGCCACGTTCCAGCGCGCCAGCGCCTGCGCATACGTGCCGCTGCCGATCTGGGTGTTCAGCGCCTGCGTCACTGCGTCGGCAAGGCCGCTGCCCTTGCGCGTGGTCACCGAGATCGCCGCAGCATTTGGCCAGCCACCGGGGAACAGGCCCACGCGCCGCACCTTGCCGTCGCGCGCCGAATAGGCGCCGGTGGCATTGGGTTCGAACGAGACGTCGGCACGGCCGGTGATCACCGCAAGCCGCCCCACCACCGCATCATCGAAGTACTGGTATTCCACCGGCTTCAGCCCGGCGGCGATGTTCTGCTGGTCCCACTGCCGCAGGATCTGGTCCTGGTTGGTGGCAGCACCGACCACCACCTTCAACCCGGCCACATCGGCAGGCTTTTCGATCTTCCGGATCGGCCCATCGCTGCGCGTATAGATGCCCAGCAGGTCGTAGCGGTAACTGGAGAAATCGAACTTCTTCTTGCGCTCCTCGGTGACCGTCACGTTCGACAGCACCGCATCGTACTTGCCCGATTCCAGCCCCAGCGGCCAGTCAGCCCAGGCCACCGGCACGATCACCAGCTTCAGGCCCAATGCATCGGCAATCAGCCGCGCGATGTCCGGCTCGATGCCGACCACCTCCTTGCTGTCGGCACCATAGTCGGCCAGTGGCAGCTGCCCCGGGTGGGTGGCCACGGTGAACGTGCCGGGCGTGACGAAGCGGTAGCCAGCGGGAATCAACGCCTGCGCCTTCGGATCGAGCGTGCCTTTCAGCACGGCGGTGTTCGCGCCGGCCAGGCTGGCCGCGGCCACATTGCCAGCATCTGGTGCCTGGCGCACGCGCGAATAGACGATGCCAGCGATGCCGATGACCAGCACGCCCACGATCAACAGGGTGCTGCGCGAAGGCCGACGCGGTGCTGCAGGGCTCATGGCGTTCCTTTCAGGGTTACGGAGTCTTGGCCAGGAAATCGGCGGTGCGTTGCTGGCGCGGGCGCTGGAGCAGGGCGTCGGGCGTGCCCTGCTCGATCACCCGCCCCTGGTCCATCATCACCACGTGGTCGGCCACGCGACGGGCGAAGCTCAACTCATGGGTGACGATCACCAGCGTGGTGCCGGAGCGGGCCAGTTCCTCGATCACGCTGAGCACCTCGGCCACCAGTTCCGGGTCCAGCGCCGAGGTCGGCTCGTCGAACAGCAGCACTTTCGGTTGCAGGGCCAGCGCGCGGGCAATCGCCACGCGCTGCTGCTGGCCGCCCGACAGTTGGCGCGGGAAGGCATCGGCCTTGTCGGCCAGGCCCACCCGCTCCAGCAGCGTGCGTGCCTGCTGTTCGGCCTCGGCACGCGACACGCCGCGCACGGCGATGGGCGCCTCGATGATGTTCTCCAGCGCGGTCAGGTGCGGGAACAGGTTGAAGCCCTGGAACACCATGCCCACCTCGGCGCGGCGGCGGCGGATCTCGCGCTCCGGCAGCTCGTACAGGGTGTCACCGTCACGGCGGTAGCCGATCAGCTGGCCGCCGACAGTCACGTAACCACTGTCGGCGCGTTCCAGGTGGTTGATCAGCCGCAGCAGCGTGGACTTGCCAGCGCCGGACGGGCCGATCAGCACGGTCACGCTGCCCGCGCGCAGGTCCAGGTTCACGTCATCCAGCACCGGCTGGCCGCCGAATACCTTGCCGACGCCATGCAGCGACACCGCCGCGCCCTCGCCCGCCTCGACCTGTGCTGCGATGCGCGGGCGGTTGATGGCACGCGGCGTGCCATCGTGCTGTGCACGCGTCGGCGACGAGACACGTGATACCGAGCGCTCGCGCTGCAGTTGGCCGCGCGCAAAGCGCTGCTCCACCCGTCGCTGCAGCAGCGACAGCACTGTCAGGATCACCAGGTACCAGACCGTGGCCACCATCAGCAACGGCACCACTTCCAGGTTGCGCCGGTAGATCACCTGCACGGTGTAGAACAGCTCCGGCAGCGCCAGCACGTAGACCACCGAGGTGCTCTTGGCCAGGCCGATCACATCGTTGAACGCCGCCGGCAGGATCGAGCGCATCGCCTGCGGCAGGATGATGCGGCGCACTTGGCGGCCACGCGGCAGGCCAAGTGCGGCTGCCGCCTCGTACTGGCCATGGTCCACCGACAGGATGCCACCGCGGATCACTTCGGCCGAGAATGCGGCCTGGTTCAACGTAAGGCCCAGCACCGCCGCCGTGAACACACCGATCAGCTGGGTGGTCGGGTACGAGAACAGGCTGATGCCGGTGAACGGCACACCCAGTTCGATGGTGCTGTACAGGTAGCCCAGGTTGTTCAGCAGCAACAACAGCACCAGCAGCGGGATCGAGCGGAACAGCCAGACGTAGCCCCACGACACCGCCGACAGCAGTGGCGAGCCGGAGACGCGCGCCAGCGCAAGCAGGGTGCCCAGCGCGAAGCCAAGGCCGGTACCCAGTGCGGTCAGCAGCAGCGTACGGCCCAGGCCTTCCAGCACCGGGCGCGCGAAGAACCACTCAGCGAAAGTGCCCCAGCCCCAGCGCGGATTGCCCAGCACCGATTGCAGGGCAATCAGGATCAACGCCAGCGCCAGCACCGTTCCGAACACCTGCAGTGGATGCCGGGCCGGCACGATCTTCAGCGCGGGTGCCGGTGCCTGTGCGGGGCGTGCGGCGATTCCATCCAGTGCAGTCGACGGCGTGCTCATGCGTGGGCTCCATGCAGCACAGCCTGCGTCTGCGCGACCCGCGACGCAGGCGCCTGCAGATATTTCTCGAACGGCAGATGCGCGATGGTTTCCGGATCCGCCTGCAGGTCGAACAGCGCGGTGTAGCCGTGGCTGAGGTACAGCCCGACCGCTTCGGGCTGGCGGAAGCCGGTGGTCAGGAACACCCGCCGATAACCCTGGCGCGCGGCCTGCTCTTCCAGTTCCTGCAGCACGCGCCGCGCGATGCCCTGGCGGCGTAATCCCGGCAGCGTCCAGATCCGCTTGAATTCGGCGGTGTCTGGATCGCGGTGCGGCATGAAGGCCCCCCCGGAGATCGCAACGCCGTCGCGCAGCAACAGTACGAACGCGCCTATCGGTGCGGCGAATGCCTGCGCGGGGTAGCGCTGCAGCTCCTCGCGGGCACTGCCGCCGATGCGTCGGCGAACATCCGCATAGCGGCTGTCGTACTCCTGTTCCAGGCCATCGAACAGGGGCCGCGCCAGCGGATCATCCACCGAGGTATAGAAGAAGCGTTCGTTGCTGCTCATGCCACGTCCTTCACCAGGTAGTCTTCGGCCAACCGCGCCCACAGGCTGGCGGCCGGCGCGATGGCGGCGTCGTTGAACACATAGCGCGGGCTGTGCAGCGGTGCGCTGTCGCCGTTGCCGACGAACACGAAACTTCCGGGGCGCGCCTGCAGCAGGAAGGCGAAGTCCTCGCTGGCCGTGCGCGGCGCGAAGCCGGGCACCACCTGTTCGGCGCCGAAGCCCGCTTCCGCCACGCCACGGATATAGGCGGTCTGCTGCGGATGGTTGATCACGCTGGGGAAGCCACGCGGGAACGCAATCTCGGCCCGCGCACCGAAGGCGGCGGCGGTCTGCTCGGCAATCTCGATGGTCCGGCGGCGCAGGGTGTCGCGCACCTCGGGCAGATAGGCGCGTACGGTCAACGTCAGTTCGACCACGTCCGGAATCACATTGGCGGCCTGCCCGCCATGGATCGAGCCGACCGTGACCACGCCCATCTGCCGTGGATCGACATTGCGCGATACCACGCTCTGCAGCGCGGTGATGATGTGCGCCGCCACCAGGATCGGATCGACACTGCCCTGCGGCTCGGCACCATGGCCGCCCTTGCCGATCACCTTCAGCCGCGCCCAGTCCACCGACGCCATCGCCGGACCGTCGACGAAGCCGAAGTGGCCCACGGGTACGCCCGGCCAGTTGTGCAGCCCATAGATTGCATCCACCGGGAAGCGCTCGAACAGGCCGTCGGCAATCATCTTCGACGCGCCCGAGCCGGTTTCCTCGGCCGGCTGGAATACCAGCTGCAGGGTGCCGTCGATACGGCCATGGTGAGCCAGGTAATGCGCGGCCGACAGCAGGATGGCGGTGTGGCCATCGTGGCCGCAGGCATGCATCAGGCCGTCGGTCTGGCTGGCATAGGCCAGTCCGGAATCCTCGTGGATCGGCAGTGCATCGATGTCGGCGCGCAGGCCGAGGCGACGGCTGCCCTGCCCGCGCTGCAGCGTGCCGACCACGCCGGTGCCGCCCAGGCCGGTGGTGACCTCATAGCCCCACTGCTGCAGCAGCTCGGCTACGCGGGCACTGGTGCGGTGTTCCTCGAAGGCCAGCTCCGGGTGCCGGTGCAGGTCGTGGCGGATCGCGATGGCCGCGTCGGCGCGTGCCGCGATTTCAGGCAGTACGCCAGTCGTTGGGGAACTCCGCCGGGCATGCCCCGGCGCTACCGCGTTTTCTCCGCTCATCGCCCTACCCTGCCTTCCGCGCCGGTTCGGTATCGCTTGTATGGCGGCTGGCCTTGTATGGCAGGCCCAGATGTTCACGTAGGGTCTGCCCCTCCAGCTCGCGCTGGTGATAGCCGCGCGCCTGCAGGATCGGCAGCACCTGGGTCACGAAATCGTCCAGGCCTTCGCGCTGTGCAGCGAAACCGAGAATGAAGCCGTCACTGGCACCGGCATCGAACCAGCGGATCAGTTCATCGGCCACATGCTCCGGCGTGCCGATGAAGTTTGGCCGCGGGCTCACGGCTTCCAATGCCACCTGGCGCAGGCTCAGGCCCTTTTCGCGCGCGTCCTGCTTGATGCGGTCGGTGGTGGAACGGAACGAATTGCTGCCGATCCCGCCCAGTTCCGGGAACGGCGCATCCGGGTCGTACTGGCTGAAATCATGGTGGTCGAAGAAGCGGCCGAGATAAGCCAGCGCGTCCTCAAGCGTGGCCAGCGCGGCAATCGCCTGGTACTTGGCTTCGGCCTCCTCGGCAGTATGGCCGACGATCGGGCCGATGCCCGGGAAGATCTTCACGTCATTGCCGCTGCGGCCGTGGGCGATCGCCGAATTTTTCACCTTCTGGGTGAATGCCCGGGTTTCTTCCAGCGACGGCGAATGGGTGAACACCGCATCGGCATACTTGCCGGCCAGCGCGATGCCATCATCGGACGAGCCAGCCTGGAAGATCACCGGCTGGCCCTGCGGCGAACGCTGGATGTTGAGCGGCCCTTCCACCTGGAAGAAGCGGCCCTTGTGGTCGAGCCGACGGAACGTGTCCGGCGCGAAGAACGTGCCAGTGTCGCGCTCGCGCACGAAGGCACCGTCATCCCACGAATCCCACAGCCCCTGCACCACCTCCAGGTACTCGTCGGCAATCTGGTAGCGCAGCGCATGTTCGGGGTGTGGCCGCCCGTAGTTGCGCCCCGAACCTTCCAGCGGCGAGGTCACCACATTCCAGCCGGCGCGACCGCCGCTGAGCAGGTCCAGCGAAGCAAACTGGCGCGCCACGGTGAACGGATCGCTGTAGGAGGTCGACAGTGTGCCGGCAAGCCCGATCTTCTTCGTTGCCGTGGCCAGCGCCGACAGCAGCGAGATCGGCTCGAAGCGGTTGAGGAAGTGCGGGATCGACTTCTCGTTGATGTACAGCCCGTCGGCGACGAAGCCGAAGGCGATGCCGTTGTCCTCGGCGGTACGCGCGATGTCGATGTAGAACTGCAGGTTGACGCTGGCGTCGGCCGGATTGGACGGATGCTTCCAGGCATGCATGTGGCTGCCGGGGCCCTGCAGCATGATGCCGAACGGAATGTGGCGCGGGGTCGTGCTCATGGGAATCGCTCCTGCAGGTCAGGCTACCGCCGCGCGTGGCGCGGGCGACAGCAGCTCAAGGGAAGTCAGGCGTGCGTCGAGGTCGGCCACCGGCGCGTCGAGGATGAACTCGCCCACGCCGAAACGCCGGTGCAGCGCGTCCAGTTCGTCTCGCACATGCTGCGCATCGCCGGACAGCACGCTCGGGCGGGTTTCTTCGATGCGGAAGTCGGCCACGCCTACCTGGCGCGCGTACTCAGCGGCGGCTTCCGGACTGGGCAGATTCACCGTCTGCCCGGGACCGAGGTGCAGCTTGTAGACCCGTAGCGCACCGATATGGCGCGTGGCAGCCTCGGTGGTCGGCGCAGCGAAAGCCACCGTGGCCAGCAGCGGTGGTTGCGTCGACGCACTTCGGTAAGCCTCAAAGGCCGCCTCGATATGCTTTGGATCACCGTCGAAGTGCGCGGCGTAGACAAAACGCCACCCGAGTTCGGCCGCCTGCTTCGCACTCTGCGGGCTGGCCCCCAGCAGGAAGCGTTCGGGTGCCTGCTGCGGAAGCGGCCGGGCCAGTGCATCAGCCTCGGCGCCGGACAGATAGCCTTCCAGATCGCGCAGCTGCTGGTCGAAATCGGCGAAGGCCGGTCGTCCTGCCGCCAGCGCGGCGGTCGACGCGGGCAACCCACCGGGCGCCTTGCCCACGCCCAGATCCACCCGCCCCGGCGCCAGCGCCGACAGCAGGTTGAAGTTCTCGGCCACCTTGTACGGTGCGTAATGGCGCAGCATCACGCCACCACTGCCGATGCGGATGCGCCGGGTCTGCGCCAGTACCCACGCCGCCAGCACTTCCGGAGCAGGGCTGGCCAGCGTGGGTGCGGCATGGTGCTCGGCAAACCAGTAGCGGTGGTAACCCAGCTGCTCGGCGCGCTGCGCCAGCTGCAGGCTGTAGCGAAGCGCCTGCTCGGGCGACGCACCTTCGGCCACCGGGCTCTTGTCCAACACGCTGATCAGGTAGCTCATCGTCGCGTCCTCGCTCAGGGGTGGGCCACGGGAATGCCAAGCAACCCGTTCAGCGCCGCCAGGATCGGTTCGGCACCGGAGATGTACTGGCGGTCCTGGTGCGCACCGCTGGCAAGCTCACTGCGCACGCCCTGCGGCAATACCAGCTTCGGCAACGACTGATCCTGTTCACCGATCTCGGCGATCACCTCGCGGCGCGGCCGCGCGAAGCCGATGCGGCGCACGTCCAATTGCGCGTCCAGGCCGTCGATGCTCGACAGCGCACCTTCCAGCAACAGGCTGTGCCGGCAGAAGAAGCGCTGCCCGGGAATCTGGCCGTCCTCGAACTCACGGTCGAGCAGGAACAGGATGGGTTTGTCGGTTGCGTGCAGACTCACGGAGTCGTCCTCATCAGGGCCGGCAATGCAATGCCGATTCGATTTCGATGCTAGAGAAGCCAGCGCCGGCAACAGCGATGCCAGGCGACAATCGGCGGTCAGATCCGGCCACGCAGATGCGCCTTGGCCATAAGCAAAGCGCCGGCGGTTATGGCATCAGGCAATGCGCCGAAGCGGCACCGGCAGCACGCGAGCCTGCGTGGCCAGATGCCCGACCGCACGCTCAGCCGCCAGTGCAATGCGGGCCTGCAAGGCGGCGCTGTGGATGCGCTCAGCGTCGAAGTCGGCCGGCGTGGCATACACCCCGATCGGCAGCGTGTGCGCCTGCAGGAAGCTGAACAACGGCCGCAGCTGGTGGTCGATCACCAGTGCATGGCGCTCGCTGCCACCGGTTGCCGCCAGTAGTACCGGCGTATCCACCAATGCCTCCAGTTCGATGAAATCCACCAGGTGCTTGAACAGGCCGGGATACGAGCCGCGATACACCGGCGCGGCCACCACCAGCAGTTCGGCGCCCTCGATCGCCTGCAGTGCCTGTTCCACTTCCGGCTGCGCCTCGGCGCGCGACAGCGCCTGGCCTAGCGAACGCGCGATCGGCGCCAGCTCCACCAGGTCCACGTTGGCGTGCACCCGCTGCTGCAGCGATTCCAGCAGGTGCCGCACCAGCAGCAACGTACGCGACGTCGCGGAACTGGTCGGCGACCCGACCAAGGCAACCACCTTCAATGCAGAAGACATGAAACGCTCCCATGTAGAGCCGAGCCCTGCCCGGCTGCTTTCGCCGTTGTAGAGTCGAGCCATGCTCGACTGCCGTTGGCCTGAACCTCAGAACCGGTAATTGATCCGCCCGTACCAATACGCGCCGACATTGCCCAGCACATCGCCGCTATCCCACGTGGTCTCGATGCTGGCCACATCGGTGGCGCTGCGCGCGTACTCGGGCACCTTGCGGGTGCGCTTGTCGAACACGTTGTTGATGCCCATCGCCGCGCTCCAGCCCGCCCCCAGCTCCACGCCACCGGACAGGTTGGTCACCAGCACCGGCGGCTGCTTGTATTCCACGCCGTTGTTCAGCCGCTTGATCGGGCCGTAGTAGGTGAAGTCCACGTTCGAGCGCCAACGCCCGTTCTGCCAGCCCAGCCCTGCCACCTGCGTGTAGCTGGGCGTGCGGAAGCGCAGCGCGTACTCGCTGGTCCTGGTCAGCAGGTTGATGTTCGGCAGACCCTGCAGTGCCGCCGGAATGTCGCTGACCTTCTGGATGGTGGTGCGGCCGACGTTGGCCGCATAGCTCCAGCGCAGCTTGCCCCACGCCGTTTCCTGGTTGGCTTCCAGGGTCAGCTCGACGCCGCGCGTGCGGGTGTTGCCCACGTTGGTGAAGTAACTGGCGTAGAACGCATCACCGGGCAGGATGCTGATGCCGGCCGAGCCCAGCAGCGCATCGATGGTGTTCTTCTGCGCCGCGCTCAGCACCGTGCCGCTGTTGTCGGTCACCCGCGCCGGGTCCTGCGCGTTGTAGCCGATCTGGCTGGACTGGCCGAGCTGGCCGCGGATGTCGATCTGGTACGCATCCACTGCCAGATGGAACGCCGGGCTCGGGTCCCAGGTCACGCCCAGGCTGTAGTTGGTGGCCTTCTCCGGCTTCAGCGGCGTTGCGCCCAGCGCGATCGCTGCCGGCGAGGACACCTGCGCCACCAGCGTGGTGCCGCACGGGCAGCTGCCGGTGGCCTGGTAGAACTGCGCGCCCAGGCTGGGGGCATGGAAGCCGTTGCTGACCGTCGCGCGCAGGCCCAGTGCATCGGTGAAATCAAAGCGCGTGGTCAGGCGCCCGGTCGAGACACTGCCGAAATCCGAATGGTCTTCCCAGCGCGCGGCCGCATCCAGGTACCAGCGCGAAGTGATGTTGGTCGCCGCGCCCACATACACCGCCTTGCTGTTGCGCGTGGCCTTCACCGCATCGGCCGTGGAATAGCCGACGAACGCGGCGGCACCGAAGCCGGTATACGACTCCCACTGCCCAGCCCCACGCTCGTACTGCTCGTGCTGGTACTCGGCGCCCGCACTCACTTCCAGCGGCGATGCGAACGCCGCCACCTCGAAGCCACGGCGCAGATCGAGATTGGCGATGCCCTGCTGGTAGTCCAGCTTGCCGTCATAGAAATCGGTGGGCGAGCCCGGGTACGGCAGTGAGTAGTTCACCGAGTTGCGCGTGTAGGTGCGCACGGTGCTGCGGTTGCTGGTCAGGCTGGCGTCGTAGTCCCAGCCTGCGAGCTGGCCTTTCACGCCCGCCGTACCGGTGTACTGCTTCTCCTTGGTTTCCAGCACCGGCAGGAAGCCGTCCGGAAACACGCCCAGCACGCCCGGCGCCTTGTAGGTGGTGAAGATGGTCGCGGGCAGGCGGAAATTCTGGATCGCCTGCGCGGTGCGGTCGCTGGCGGTCGCGTTGGCATAGAACTGCGCATGCTCGCCCAGGCCATGGCCCACATTCACCGCGAACGCCTTCAACGCATACGACGGCGAACTGAGGATGGTGTTGGCCTCGGCATTGCGGCCCGCCTCGGCCGGGTTCGGCGAGGCTCCCGCCGGCAGCCGGTTATTGGGGCGCAGTGCCACCAGGTTGCCGTTCGCGTCTACCGCCGGGTAGCTCAGGTAGCCATCAATGTAGCGGCGGGTACGGATTGCATGATGCTGGCGCGTGCTCTCGCCGGACAGGTTGACGAAGCCATCGGCGCCCCACGGCAGGCCCACGTTGGCACGCACGCTGGTACGCGAGCCATCGCCATCGATGCTCTGCCCGCTTTCCACCGACAGATCGCCACCGTGCGCCTGCGATTTCAGGATCACGTTGACCACACCGGTGATCGCGTCCGAGCCGTAGATTGCCGAGGCGCCATCACGCAGCACTTCCACATGGTCGATGGCCGATACCGGAATCAACGCCAGATCGGCCCAGGCATGCCCGGGAAACCCACCACCGTTGGCCCCGCTCACATAGGCACTGGCATTGCGGCGTTTTCCATTCACCAGCACCAGCGTGTAGCCCGGCGACAGGTTGCGCAGCTGGTAGCCGCGGATCAGGCTCTCCTGATCGCTCTGGTAACCACCGATCTGGCTCAGCGACGGCAGCGCACGCTGCAACGCTTCCAGCAGGTTGCCCTGGCCGGTGGCGGTGAGGTCTTCGGCGGAGATCACATCGATCGGCGTGGAACTGTTCTTCACCGTGCGCGTGCTGGTACGCGAACCGGTCACCACCACGGCATCCAGCGTGGACGCGGCCACATTGGCGGTCGCTGCGGTGGTGGCGGGCTCGGCATCGGCTTCAGCGGCGTGGCTGGGCGAGACCGCCAGGGCCGCGGCGATCAGGACAGCAAGCGTGCTCAG
>NZ_JASJSU010000129.1:0-10064 GCF_030237045.1 Stenotrophomonas maltophilia group sp. Smal17 | reverse complement strand
CATGGATGGCGCCATCGAGCCCCCATGGATGGGTTTACGGCGTGTCCTGCAGCCCCACACCGCCCCGCCAGACCTTCAGCAATCCAGAGCCGCTTTGGCTTTGGCTGTTGCCTCTGCAGGTGCAGGGCGCAGCCCTGCCGAAACCCACCCTCAGGAACTGCAGGACAGCATCGAGCAGCCCGCGCGGTTGTCGGCCCAGGCCGGGCGCTTGCCGGCGAAGTGCTCGAGCCCGGCGCGTTCGGTATACGGGTCGCGCAGCACCTCCTGCAGGGCGTGCACGCCACCGAGGTCACCCTGCTCCGCGCGGTCGATCGCCTCCTGCGCCAGCCAGTTGCGCAGCACGTACAGCGGATTGGCTGCAGCCATCTTCATAGCGCGCTCGCTGGCCGACAGCGGATCGGCGCGCAACCGCGTCGCGTAGTCCTGCAGCCACTGCTGCAACGGCGCCCGCACCGCCTGCTGGCGCGTCTCGTCGTAGTACACCGCGTCCAGCACCGCCGCATCCGGTGCCGCCGGATCGATGCGCATCAGCGCGCGCCAGGCCAGGGTCATGTCCATCGCGCCGTCCTGCATCAGTTGCTGCCAGCGCAGGTAGAGCTGCAGGTCGTCGTCGTCGGCCGCGGCCAGGCCGAGCTTGGCGGCGGCATCGCGACGCGTGCATGCCACGAAGGTGGACTGGTAGGCGGCCAGACCGGCCTGCAGCGGTGCCACGTCGGCAAACAGCGGCGCCAGCGCCTGCGCCAACCGGCTCAGGTTCCAGTACGCCACCTGTGGCTGCGTACCAAAGCGGTAACGGCGGCCCTGCGCGTCGGTGGTGTTCGGCGTCCAGTCCGGGTCGAAGTCCTCGACCCAGCCGTAAGGGCCGTAATCGAGCGTGAGGCCGAGCACGGACAGGTTGTCGGTGTTCATCACGCCATGCACGAAACCCACGCGCATCCAGTGCGCGATCATCTCGGCGGTGCGCACCGCGATCTGCGCGAACCAGTCGCCATACAGCGCCTCGCCCTGCCCCTCCAGCTCGGGGAAATCGCGGGCGATGCAGGCATCCACCAGCAGCTGCAGCAACGCGGTTTCACCACGCGAAGCCGGCAGTTCGAACGAACCGAAACGCAGGAACGAGGGCGACACGCGGCACACGATGGCGCCAGGCTCGGCACGCGGATGGCCGTCATAGAACATGTCGCGCACCACGTCTTCGCCGGTGCCGACCAGCGACAACGCACGCGTGGTCGGCACGCCGAGGTGGTGCATCGCTTCGCTGCACAGGAATTCGCGGATCGACGAGCGCAGTACCGCGCGACCATCGGCACCGCGCGAATACGGCGTCGGGCCCGCGCCCTTCAGCTGCAGCTCCCAGTGACGGCCGTCGGGCGCAACCAGTTCACCCAGTGAGATCGCACGGCCATCGCCCAGTTGCCCGGCCCAGTGGCCGAACTGATGCCCGCCGTAGTTGGCCGCCCACGGCTGCATGCCGGCGTACAGCGCATTGCCGCCGAACACCTGCGCGAAACCTTCGCTCTCGACGTCAGCGGCATCGAAACCCAGCATCCTGGCCACCTCCGGCGACCACCCCAGCAGAGCGGGCGCTGCCACCGGCGTGGGCATCACCGGTGACCAGGCCGCGCCCAGCACTTCACGGCGGCGCGGGCCGGATTCGGGGTCACCCGGCAGACTGTGCAGCAGGCGGTTGTCGAAACGGGGGCTGTCGGTATCCATGGCCTTGAAGATGGGGGCGACCGCCGCCCGCCTCAATTGCCGCTGAGCGCCTGCAGGTGACCACCGTGGGCCTCGGCGCGCTGGTAGGCCGGGCGCTCGCCGATGCGCTTGAGGAAACCACGCAGTGCAGGCTTGTCGTCGAGGCCACCGCCACGTGCAGCGGCGGCCTGGATCGGGAAGCTCATCTGGATGTCGGCCGCGCTGAACCGCTCACCCGCAAACCATGGGCTTTCGGCGAGGCGGCGTTCCATCCAGTCCAGGTGCAGGCGCCGCTGCGGGCCAATGAAGCCCCGCTCGGCCTTGTCGGCAATGCTGCGCGCGATCGGGCGCGCGAAGAACGGCATCGGCGCGTTGCGGATGCGCCCCATCACCAGGGTCAGCAGCAACGGCGGCATCGCCGAGCCTTCGGCGTAGTGCAGCCAGTAGCGGTAGGCGATGCGCTCGGCGCCCTCGGCTGGCATCGCTGACGGCGACAGCTGGCGCTGGGTGTCGTAGCGGTCGGCAAGGTAGTCGAGGATCGCACCGGATTCGGCCAGCACCAGCTCGCCATCCTGCAGTACCGGCGACTTGCCGAGTGGATGCACGTTGCGCAGCTCGGGCGGCGCCAGCAGCGTTTTCGGATCGCGCGGATAGCGACGGAGCTCGTAGTCCAGCCCCAACTCTTCAAGCATCCACAGCACGCGCAGCGAACGGGAGTTTTCCAGGTGGTGGACGATGCGCATGAGGATGATCCTTGGGAAGACCTGCATCGTACCGCGCAGGATGCATACCCCTCGTAGAATCGAGCATGCTCGACTGTCGTTGCAAGCAGTCGAGCAAGCTCGACTCTACAAAACGGCGGGCAATAAAAAACGCCGGAAGCTTTCGCTTCCGGCGTTCTGGCTACCCAACGGTAGCAGACGGATTAGACCGCCTGCACCTGGTCAGCCTGCATACCCTTCTGACCCTGGACGGCGATGAAGGTAACCTTCTGGCCTTCCTGCAGGGTCTTGAAGCCGGTGCCCTGGATGGCACGGAAGTGCACAAACAGGTCCGGGCCGCTTTCCGGGGTGATGAAGCCGAAGCCCTTGGCGTCGTTGAACCACTTGACGGTGCCGGTCTGACGATCAGACATTTGACTAACTCCTGAAACACATGTTGAAAAAATCGCAGCCACCGGGTATCGGGGCCGAGACTGAGTTGCAGGCGTTGGTAAAGCGGATCGATGAGCGGATCGTGAGATCAACTGCACCAGGCCACGATTCACGGTGACCCTAGCAAACACAGTGGGACGAACGATACGCGTGTTTTCTGCAAAAAGCGATAGCCCGGACGTTCATGGGCAGGGCCCGCCCGCTAGGCGTGACAAGGGCTGGCAGCCGATCGTGGCTAACTCCGAGTCCCCATTCAGGTTTTTCCTACCCTACACTGGGTAAATGACTGAAGCTGAAACCCAAGCTGAACCCGCCCTCCCCCGCATCTGGGTGGATGCAGACGCCTGTCCTGGCGTCATTCGCGACATCCTGTTCCGGGCCGCTGAACGGGTCGGGATCGAGCTGACCCTGGTCGCCAACCAGTGGATCCGCACCCCGCCCTCGCGCTGGTTGCGCTCGATCCAGGTGCCGCAGGGCCTGGACGTGGCCGACAGTGCCATCGTCGAGCGGGTTGCCGCTGGCGACCTGGTGGTCACCCAGGACATCCCGCTGGCCGCGCTGGTGCTGGAGAAGAAGGCCGTCGCACTGAACCCGCGCGGCCAGCTGTACACCCCGAACAACATGGCCGAGCGGCTGTCGATGCGCAATTTCATGGAAGAGCTGCGCGGCGCCGGGGTCCAGACCGGGGGCCCGCCGCCCCTCGGCCCACGCGACCGGCAGCTGTTCGCCGCCGAACTGGACCGTTGGCTGGCCCGGCGTGCCGGCCGCTGAACGGCGCTACCCCGCCCGATCCGACAGGCACAGGCGGCGCTGGCTGCTGAACTGCCGCCGTTCCCCGCTGAGCGGGTCATCGAAGGCCAGCCCCTGTGCCAGCAGCTGCAGCGGCGGCTCGACCGCCCCCTCCGGGCGCGACCTCAGTTGCGGATACAGGTCATCGCCCTCGATCGGCGCGCCCAACGCGGCCATGTGCACGCGCAGCTGGTGCTTGCGGCCGGTCTCCGGCCGCAGCCGGTAGTGCCAGATCGGTCCCTCCGCCTCGATCAGCTCGATCCGGCTCCGCGCATTGGGCTCGCCCGGCACTTCGGCCATGCGGAAGAACGGCTCGCCCGGCACCAGCCGGCTATGCCGCTGCAGTGGGAACGCCACGCCCGGCAGGGCCGGTGCCAGTGCCTCATAGATCTTCTCGATGCGCCGTTCGCGGAACAGCCGCTGGTAGGCATCGCGTGAGGCCGACCGCGTGGAGAACAACACCAGCCCGGCCGTCAGTCGATCCAGGCGGTGCAGCGGCACCAGCTCGGGGTTGCCGGTGCGGGCAATCAGACGCGCCAGCAGGGTTTCGCGCACGTGCCGGCCGGCCGGCGTCACCGGCAGGAAGTGCGGCTTGTCGGCCACCAGCAGGTGCGCATCCAGATGGACGATGGCCTCGGCGAACGGAATCACCGGCTCGTCGGCCACCTCGCGGAAGTACTGGATCTCCAGCCCCACCTGCCAGGGCAGGTCCGGCGCCAGCGCCCTGCCCTGCGCGTCCTGCACGCGACCACGGGCGAAGCGGTCCTGCCATTGCGCGCGGTCGATGCGCGGGAAACGCGCGCACAGGCCATCGAGCAGGCTGGGCCAGTGGCCAGGCGGCAGCTGCAACCGGCTGGGAGGGGTCATCGCGTCCATTCCTGCGGTGGACAAGGACGGCAAGCGTGCCACGTTGACGCTCTGCCGACAGCCCGGCAACGGACACCCCAAGAGCAAACCTCTATCATTGTCCTCTTTAGTCCACGGATCCCCCATGGCTCTTACCGCCACCATCCGCAAGGCCGAACTACAGATCAGCGACATGGATCGCGGCTACTACGCGACCCACAACCTGACCCTGGCCCAGCACCCGTCCGAGACCGACGAGCGCCTGATGGTGCGCCTGCTCGCCTTCGCCCTCAACGCCGGTGATCGCCTCGAATTCGGCCGCGGCCTGAGCACCGATGACGAGCCCGACCTGTGGGAACACGACTACACCGGCGACATCCTGCAGTGGATCGACCTGGGCCATCCGGACGAATCGCGCATCCGCAAGGCCAGCAACCGCAGCCGCCAGGTGCAGGTGGTGAACTACGGTGGCAACGCCTCCGAGATCTGGTGGACCAAGCAGGGCAAGGGACTGGCGCGTTTCGACAACCTGTCGGTGGTCGACCTCGATGGTGCCTTCGTCGAGCAGTGGGGCCAGCAGATCCAGCGTGCGATGCGCTTCAGCGTGCTGATCCAGGATGGCGAAGTGCAGATTCTCAACGACCAGATCCAGCTCGACATCATCCCGAACTGGCGCAAGCGCGCCAAGGCATGAGCACGATCCGCTGCGATGTAGTGGTCATCGGCGCCGGCGCGGCCGGGCTGATGACTGCGATCACCGCCGGCCAGCGCGGCCGCCAGGTGCAGGTGATCGACCATGCCAACAAGATCGGCAAGAAGATCCTGATGTCTGGCGGTGGCCGCTGCAACTTCACCAACACCGGCACCACCCCGGCCAACTTCCTGTCGGCCAACCCGCACTTCTGCAAGTCGGCGCTGGCCCGCTACACGCCCTGGCATTTCATCGAGCTGGTCAGCAAGCACGGCATCGCCTACCACGAGAAGGAGCTGGGCCAGCTGTTCTGCGACGTCTCGTCCAAGCAGATCGTGAAGATGCTGGTGGACGAATGCCAGGCGGCTGGCGTGCAGGTCCGTACCGACTGCAGCGTGCAGCGCATCGAGCACGGCAGCGACGGCTTCCGCGTACACACCAGCCACGGCCTGTTCCACTGCGCCTCGCTGGTGGTCGCCACCGGCGGGCTGTCGATTCCCAGCATGGGTGCCACCGGTTTCGGCTATGAGATCGCACGCCAGTTCGGCCACGCGGTGCTGCCGACCCGCGCCGGGCTGGTGCCGCTGACGCTCAGCGGCAAGCACCAGGAACGGCTGGCCGAGCTCAGCGGTGTCGCCCTGCCGATCGAGGCGCGCTGCAACGGAAAGAGCTTCCAGAACTTCATGCTGCTGACCCATCGCGGCGTGAGCGGCCCGGCGATCCTGCAGATTTCGTCCTTCTGGCAACCCGGCGACGCGCTGGAACTGGACCTGCTGCCCGGCCAGGATGCGGGTGAGTGGCTGCGCCAGATGAAGCGCGAGCGGCCGGCCGCCGAGCTGCGCACGGTGCTGGGCGAGGTACTGCCCAAGCGGCTTGCGCAGCGCCTGTGCGAACACTGGCTGCCCGACCGCCCGGTGCGCCAGCTGGACGAGCCGGTGCTGCGCCAGGCCGCGCAGCTGCTGGGCGCGTTCCCGTTGGTGGCCAGCGGCACCGAAGGCTATCGCACCGCCGAGGTCACCCTGGGCGGCGTGGACACCGCCGAGGTTTCGTCCTCGACGATGGAATCCAGGCGCGTGCCCGGCCTGCACTTCGTTGGCGAGGTACTGGACGTGACCGGCTGGCTGGGCGGGTACAACTTCCAGTGGGCCTGGGCCAGCGGCCACGCGGCCGGCGGCGTGGTGTGAACCACATCGCCGTTCGATGCGCGCAAGGGGGGCGCGCATGGACGGTTCGGCGCGCATCGTGTATCTAGATTTGCAGATTGGGGAGCAGTGCATGCAGAACGCGAACGACATCACCATCCGCCTGCTGATCGTCGATGACAGCGGCGAGAATGCCGAAGCCATCGTCAGCGCCCTGCGCAACAGTGGCATCGCGGTGCGCCCGTGGCGCCCGCAGGATGCGGCCGAGCTGGCCCAGGTGCTGGACAGCCAGGCCATCGACCTGGTGCTGGCCTCGCCGTCGCCGGGCATTCCACTGCCGCTGGTGGCCCAGCACATCGCCGCCAGCGGCAAGGATATTCCGCTGGTGCTGCTGGCCGAGCGCATCGATGAGGACGAGCTGGTGCAGGCCAGCAGCCATGGCATCCGCGCCCTCGCCCTGCGCCAGCGCCCCGAGCATCTGCTGGCCGTGGTCCGCGACCAGTGGGTGGACCTGCAGGCCCGCCGTGGCCTGCGCCGCATCGAGGCACAGATGCGCGAAACCGAGCGCCGCTGCGACGCGCTGATCGCCTCCTCGCGCGACCCCATCGCCTATGTGCATGAAGGCATGCACATCCGGGCCAACGACGCCTATCTGGAGATGTTCGGCTACGAGCATTTCGACGACATCGAAGGCATTTCGCTGCTCGACATGGTCGCCGCGCAGCATGTGGAAGGCTTCAAGCAGCTGCTGAAAGGCCTCAGCCGTGGCGAAGCGCCGCCGCCGCAGTACCAGCTCGACGCCCGTCACGAAGATGGCAGCGCGTTCCCGGCAACGATGGAATTCACGGCGGCGACCTACGAGGGCGAATCCTGCCTGCAGGTGGTGCTCCGCCGCCGCATGGAATTCGATCCGGAGCTGGCACGCGAAGTTGAAGACCTGCGCCAGCGTGACCAGGTCACCGGCCTGCTCAACCGCCCGACCTTCATGCTGCAGCTGGAAAGCGCGGTGGCCCAGGCCGGTCGCAGCGAAGGCCAGTTCGGCCTGCTGTTGATCGAACCGGACCATTACGCACGCCTGCTCCCGGACATCGGCCTGGCCTCGGCCGACGCGCTGATCGGCGCGCTCGCCGCCCTGCTGGCCGAGGTGGTCGGCGAGGACGCGCAGCTGGCCCGCTTCGGCGAACACAACTTCGCCGTGCTGCAGGCTGGGCCCTATGCGCAGACCGTTGCGCTGGCCGAGCGCATCCGCGAAGCCTATGCCGCGCATGTCTTCAGCATCGGCGCACGCTCGGCCACGGTGACGGTCAGCATCGGCGGCGTGCAGGTGGGCGAGAAGATCGCCAGCATCGGCCAGGTGCTGGCACGTGCCAGCGAATGCACGCAGGCCGCTGCCGAGCTGGGCAATACCTGCCGCATCTTCGACCCCGCCGCTGCCGACCGCGTGGAGGAAGAGCGCGTGCTGCGCTGGGTGGCACGCATCCGTGAAGCGCTGGCCGGCGACGGCTTCCAGCTGCACTACCAGCCGGTGCTGAATCTGCAGGGCGAGCCGCTGGAACTGTACGAGGCCTACCTGCGCCTGGAGCACAACGGCGAGCTGCTGAGCCCGACCGCGTTTCTGGGCATTGCCGAGGAGCACGGGCTGCTGGCCGACATCAACCGCTGGGTGGTTTCGCGGGCCATCGCGGTGCTGGGCCAACGTGCGCGCGAAGGCCATGCCACCCAGGTGCTGGTGAAGGTCACCCCGGAATCGTTCGACGATCCGCAGATGATCGCCACCCTGCGCCGCGAACTGCAGGCACAGGGCGTGCCAGGCGAACGGCTGTGGCTGCATGCACCGGAAGCGAAGGTGTTCACCCATCTGCGCAGCGCGCAGCAGTTCCTTGCCGAGGTCGCGCCCCTGGGCTGCCGCATCGGCCTGGAGCAGTTCGGTTCGGGGCTGGATTCGTTCCAGTTGCTGGCCCACTTCCAGCCGCAGTTCCTCAAGCTGGACCGCGGTTTCACCAGCGATCTGGCCGCCACCCGCGAGAACATCGACCGCATCAGCCAGATCACCGCGCGTGCGCAGGAAGCCGGTATCCGCACCATCGCCGAGTTCGTCAGCGACGCCAATTCGATGACCCTGCTGTTCAGTGCCGGCGTGGACTATGTGCAGGGCGACTTCGTCGGCCCGGCCTTGCCGGAGATGGGGTTCGAGTTTGGTTGACCCACGGGGCTGCCGGCCAGCGGCCGGCACTACCCAACGAAAAGGCCGGCTTTCGCCGGCCTTTTCATTGATCAGGTCATGTCGACCAGATTCTCGATCCTGACGTCCGGATTGACGTCGGCTTCGTAGTCGACACCTTCCACGCCGAAACCGAACAGGCGCAGGAAGTCGGCCTTGTAGCCGGCCAGGTCGCTGATCTCGTACAGGTTCTCGTTGGTCACCTGCGGCCACAGCGCAACCACCTTGCCCTGCACGTCCGCGGCCATTTCCTTGTAGTCGGCACGCAGGCGGCCTTCCTCATCGACCAGCGCGACGGTGTGGCCATCGGCATCGACCAGGTCGTGGCGCAGGCGATCGACCGCCACGCCGTCAGCCTTGCCGCCGTAGAGGATGTCGTACAGCACGTCCAGCTGCTCGATGCAGCCTTCATGGGTGCCCTTTTCCTTCATCACCTTGAACAGCAGCGACAGGTACAGCGGCATGGTCGGAATGGCCGAGCTGGCCTGGGTGACCACGGCCTTCAGCACCGACACGCGCGCATCGCCACCGATCTTTGCCAGCTTCTCGCGCAGGCCCAGCACCTTGGTGTCCAGGTCCTTCTTGGCGGCACCGATCGAGCCATTCCAGTAGATGGCCTGGGTGATCTCTTCGCCCACGTAGGTGAAGGCGGTGGTGGTGCAGCCGTTGGCCAGCACACCGGCATCGGCCAGCGCATCGATCCACATCTGCCAGTCTTCACCGCCCATGACCGCGACGGTGCCGGCGATTTCTTCGGCGGTAGCCGGCTGCAGGTGGGTCTCGGTCAGCACTTCCTTGTCGGTATCCAGGCCACGCAGCGTGATCGGCTCACCGATCGGCTTCAGCGTGGAGCTGATGATTTCGCCGGTCTTCGGGTGCTTGCGGCGCGGTGCAGCCAGGCTGTAGACCACCTGGTCGACCTGGCCAAGATCGGCCTTGATCATCTCGATGGCCTTGGCCTTCACCTCATCGGAGAAGGCATCGCCGTTGATGCTCTTGGCGTACAGGCCGGCTTCGTCGGCGTACTTGTGGAACGCGGCCGAGTTGTACCAGCCGGCGGTGCCCGGCTTGGATTCGCTGCCCGGACGCTCGAAGAAGATGCCCAGGGTCGCCGCGCCGCTACCGAACGCCGCAGTGATGCGCGCCGCCAGGCCGTAGCCGGTGGAGGCACCAATGACCAGCACGCGCTTGGGGCCGTTCTGGATCGGCGGACGCGCGCGGATGTAGTCGATCTGCTGCTTGACCGCGGCCTCGCAGCCGGTCGGGTGGGTGGTGACGCAGATGAAGCCGCGGACACGCGGTTTGATGACCATGGATACCTCGGGTTGGCAGATGCGGCGCACGAGGCGCTCAGCAGGAATACGGGTGCGCGCCTGCGCGCGCGAACCGCAGGATCGTAGTGTGCGGGGGAAGATTGCACAACCGACGCTGGCGTAGGGTGGTTCTCTTTTCGCAGGGCTTGCAGCCCTGCACCCGCCGCAATCAACGTCAACGTCAAAGGCCGGCTATCCGGGGGTTGGCGGGGC
>NZ_JASJSU010000128.1:0-10139 GCF_030237045.1 Stenotrophomonas maltophilia group sp. Smal17 | reverse complement strand
AGAAAAGGGTGGCCCGCCCCCTCCTGACAGTTTCCCGCGACCGCGGCAGTAAGCACTCTTCGTCTCCCGCCGCATGTTCCATCCCGACGCGCCAACCTGCATCCGCCACCCGTGATGTGTCGAGAGGTGGCAGGCCAGCCGCTCCAGGACCGTTGGCGCCATGGATGGCGCCATCGAGCCCCCAGGGATGGGTTTACGGCGTGTCCTGGATCGGCTGGCCTGCAGCCTCCCCACGGAGAAAGGAGGCGCTGAAACACAGGCTGGCCGTCAGCCTTCCATCTGCTCCAGCTCCTTGCCCTTGGTCTCGCGCACATGGCGGACGACGAAGAAGATCGAGAGGATCGCTGCGACCGTATAGATGCCGTAGGCCCCGGCCAGGCCGATGCCGGCCAGCAGCATCGGGAAGGTCACGGTGATCGCGAAGTTCGAGGTCCACTGTGCCGCGCCGGCCACTGCCAGTGCCGGGCCGCGGATCTGGTTCGGGAACATCTCGCCCAGCATCACCCACATCACCGGGCCCCAGGACATGTTGAAGAACACCACGTAGACGTTGGCTGCGACCAACGCGAGCCGGCCCATACCGTCGGACAGCTGCAGGCGGCCCTCGGCCAGGCTGCCACTGGCAAAGGCCACCACCATCAGCACCAGCGCCACCGACATACCGACTGAACCGACCCACAGCAGCGGCTTGCGGCCGATGCGGTCGATCAGCAGCACGGTCAGCAGGCAGGCCCCGATGCTCAGTGCACCCGACAGCACGTTGATCAGCAGCGCATCGCTTTCCGAGAAGCCGACCGCCTGCCACAGCACCGCGCCGTAGTAGAACACCACGTTGATGCCGACCAGCTGCTGGAACATGGCCAGGCCGATGCCGACCCAGAGGATCGGGCGCAGCCGGCCGGTGGCCTTGTCGCGCAGATCACCAAAGCGCGGCTTGTGCTGGTCGTGCGCCAGGCTGGCTTCGATCTCGGCCTGCTTGGCCGCCGCCGCGCCGTCGCCGTACAGCCGGGCCAGCACCGCCCTCGCCTGCGCCTGCCGCCCCTTCAGCACCAGGAAGCGCGGGCTCTCCGGAATCACCAGCAACAGCAGCAGGAACAGCCCGGACGGCAGCGCCTGCATCCAGAACATCCAGCGCCAGGCCTCGTGGCCCAGCCACAGGGGCTCGGTTGACGCGCCGGCTGCGCGGGCCAGCAGGTAGTTGCTGAGGAAGGCGGCGAACAGCCCGCAGATGATCGCCATCTGCTGCACCGTGGCCAGGCGGCCGCGATAGCGCGCCGAGGCCACTTCGGCGATGTAGGCCGGTGACATCACGCTGGCCGCGCCTACGGCGAAGCCGCCGAGCACGCGCGCGGCGATGAACAGCCAGGACGCATGGGCGGCGCCGGCGCCCAGCGCCGAGACCAGGAACATCAGCGCCGAGACGATCAGTACGCCGCGGCGCCCCAGGCGATCCCCCAGCCAGCCGGCCAGGAAGGCGCCGATCGCGCAGCCCAGCAGCATCGAAGCAACTTCGAAACCCAGTGCCGCTTCGCTGGAGTTGAAGGCCTGGCGCAGGCCATCGACCGTGCCATTGATGACACCACTGTCGAAACCGAACAGGAATCCACCGAGGGTGGCCACGCAACTGATCAGGACGATGAACGCGGTGTTCTCACCACCGTGCGGGGCGGTGCCGGTCTGGGCTTGGGACATGGACGATCCTGCTGGAAAGGGAATTCGGCCACCCCTGCGGCCGATGGCCCGCAGCGTCGCACAGCCCTGGCCATGCCGCCAATGGCCGCAGTGGTCGCGCCTGCCAGACGCCCGTTTTCCGTCCCGCGCCGACACCGGGGGCCAACCTGTTCTAGAATTGTCAGGTTCAGGAATCGATCCACCCCCAGCCCATGCCCTTTGTCGTCACCGAAAACTGCATCAAGTGCAAACACACCGATTGCGTGGAAGTGTGCCCCGTGGATTGCTTCCACGAAGGCCCGAACTTCCTGGTGATCGACCCGGATGAGTGCATCGACTGCACCCTCTGCGAGCCGGAGTGCCCGGTCAACGCGATCTTCCCGGAGGACGATGTCCCCGCCGGGCAGGAAGGCTTCGTCGCCCTCAATGCCGAACTGGCAAAGGAGTGGCCGGTGCTGACCGTGCGCAAGGACCCGCCCGCCGACGCCGGCGAATGGGACGGCAAGCCGGACAAGCTGAAGCTGCTGGAGCGCTGAGAAGCGCTCACTGCGGCAACGGAAAAGGGCGCCGAGGGCGCCCTTTTCTGTTCTTCGGCAGATGCCAACCGCGTGATCCGGTAGGTGCCAACCTTGGTTGGCACAGAAGCGCCGACCAAGGTCGGCCCCTACTCGGGCGCGTGCGGACCTGGGCCCGCACCCACCCGACCGGCTCTTACTGGGCCAGCTTCGCCTTCAGTGCGGCAATCAGCTTGACCGGCGCTTCGGCAGTGGCCGGCAGGCCACGCGGGTCGACCGCGGAGATGTAGGCGCCGGCATCGACAGCGACCACGCGGACCAGGAAGTTGCTGCCTTCGTAGGCCACGTCGTACGAGCCCAGCAGCTGCGCGCGGCTGGCGATGGTCACGCCCGCCACGCCTTCCAGCGCGCTACCGACCTTGGCGAAGGCTTCATCCTTGCCGCCGGCGATGGTGAAACCGGTGTTGCCCACGGCCGGGGCCGCAGCCACCGGCGCCGCCGGCTTGGTCGCCGAAGCAAGCGTCGGCACCTTGTTGTCGGAGGTGGCGTTGGGCAGGTTCAGGTCCGGCGGCACTTCCAGCGGACGCATTTCCGGGGCCAGGGCGTAGTCGCCCTTGACGCCACGCTTGAAGCAACCGGTGGTGCCGGCCGCGACAGCTACAGCAAGCAGGGCGTAGGACAGCACGCGGACGGTGGAAACGGATTGACGCATGTGAATCTCCTGGGTCAGACCAAGACGAAAGGTCAGTGGCTGGAAAGGGCTTCGAGGGCGGCGATGTCGCCGGCAAGATGGTCGGCAGCCGCATGATGCGCCGCCGACAGCGGCAGCAGCGGCAGGCGCAGGTCGTGGCCGATGCCGATGCGGCGCAGCAGCGCCTTGACCGGAATCGGGTTCGGCTCGACACCGCAGAAGTCGTGGAATGGCTGCAGGCGCGCATCCCACGACCCGGTGGCTTCGTGGTCATGGGCGGCGGCCAGCTCGCACATGCGGCGGTAGGCGCCGGGCAGCACGTTGGAACCGACCGAGACCAGGCCGTCGATACCGGCCTGGATCGAGCGCGCGGCAGTGCCGTCATCGCCACTGAGCACCGCGAACTGCGGGCTGCGCAGCGCCAGCAGCGCCTGCACCCGGCCGGTGTCGCCCACCGCTTCCTTGATGCCGACGATGTTGGGATGGCGGGCCAGTTCGGCCACGGTCTCCGGCTGCATGTCGCAACCGGTGCGGCCGGGCACGTTGTACAGCACCACCGGCAACCCGCCCTGGTCGGCAACCGCGCGGTAGTGCGCGATCAGGCCGGCCTGGGTCGGCCGCACGTACGGCGGGGTAACCACCAGCGCATGGCTGGCACCCAGCGCAGCGGCGCGGCGGGTCTGTTCGATGGTTTTGGCCGTACCCGACAGGCCGGTACCGGCCATGACCGGGATGCGGCCGCCGATGCGCTCGACCGCGCTGGCCAGCAGCAGGTCGTACTCGGCATCGGTGAGGGTCGCCGCTTCGCCGGTCGAGCCGGCTACGACAACGCCATGGACGCCACCTTCCAGTTGCAGGTGCAGCAGGCGCTGCCAACCGTCGGGATCGAGGGCGCCGTCGGCCCGGAACGGGGTCGCCAGCGCGGTGATGAGGCCGGAAAGGGACAAGGACGTGCTGCTCTTGGCTGGGAAGGGAAAACGCCCGCCACGAAAGGCCGGGGGCGACCTGAATGTTACTTGCGGCGCGAAAGCACGGGCAAGTATGCTGGACACCGGTGGATCCCCGCCTCTGGCGGGCATTCAGACTAACGCATGCATTACCCGGAATCGCCTTGACCGACACCACCCCGCGCCCCGCGCCGAGCGAAAACCACCTCCTGATCAACGCCTATACGACGCATCCGGAGTCTCCCCTGCTGTCCGTCACCCGCCGCATCGCCGACAGCGGCTGCAACCTGGTGGACGCGCGCCTGGCCACGGTCGGCCGCGATGTCTCGGTCACCGCCCTGGCCACCGGCTCCTGGGACTCGGTGGCCAAGCTGGAAGCGATGCTGACCCGACTGGAGCGCGAGGAAGGCCTGAAGCTGGTCTGGTACCGCACCGCTGCCAAGCAGGCGCAGTCCAACCTGCTGCCGTACATCGTCGAAGTGATCGCCGCCGACAAGCCGGGCATCCTGTTCCAGCTGGCCGATTTCTTCGACCGCCAGGGCATCACCATCGAGAACCTGCAGAGCACGCGCTACCGCGCCATGCAGACCGGTGCGGAAATGTTCAGTGCGCAGGTCACCATCGGCGTGCCGGCCAACATGCACATCGCCGCGCTGCGCGACGATTTCCTTGAATTCTGCGACCACCTGAACCTGGACGCGATCATGGACCCGATGAAGTTCTGAATGAATTCCTGATTTTTCGCGCGTCCCTCACGGGCGCGTGGCGTTTCATGCAATTGTCGTAGAAAGAACCCAGGCTCGACAGAAGGACCTCATGAACAACGGCGACACCCTGGACAGCACCACCCTCTCCCTGCCGCTGGCCCTGTCCGGTGGCGACCAGGCCACCCTCGGCGATTACGCCGGCCACTGGCTGGTGCTGTACTTCTATCCCAAGGACAGCACCCCCGGCTGCACCACCGAAGGCATCGACTTCAACGCGCTGCTGCCGAAGTTCCGCAAGGCCGGTGCGGTCGTGCTTGGTGTCTCCCGCGATTCGGTGAAGTCGCACGACAACTTCTGCGCCAAGCAGGGCTTCAACTTCCCGCTGGTCAGTGATGGCGACGAAGCACTATGCAGCGCCTTCGACGTGATCAAGATGAAGAACATGTACGGCAAGCAGGTACGTGGCATCGAACGCAGCACCTTCCTGATTTCCCCCGACAGCCGCATCGTGCAGTCCTGGCGCAAGGTCAAGGTTGCCGGCCATGCCGATGCCGTTCTCGCCGAACTGAAGGCCTCCCAGTCCAAGTGAGTCCCACTGCCTACTGTGTCTGCCATCACCCTGCCCTGCGGCAGGCCGTGATGGTTTTTCCCTGTCCGTAACCAGGAATCGACGATGACCCGAGGCAAGCGCATCTACGTGCTGGATACCAACGTGCTGATGCACGATCCCACCGCGCTGTTCAAATTCGAGGAGCACGACGTCTACCTGCCCATGCAGGTGATCGAGGAGCTGGACAACGGCAAGAAGGGCACATCCGAAGCGAGCCGCAATGCCCGCCAGGTGAGCCGCTTCCTCAACGAGCTGGTGCAGGCGTCCGGCCTGGACAACCTGGCCGACGGCATTCCGCTGCAGCGTCCCAACGGGCTGCAGCTGCGCGGCAAGCAGAGCGCCGGCAAGCTGCGCTTCCAGACCAGCCATTTCGACGCCGGGAAGAGCTTCGGCCAGGTGATCCCGGACAACGCCATTCTCGGCGCGATCCTGGCCCTGAAGGAAGAAACCCCGGACCTGCCGGTGGTGTTCGTTTCCAAGGACATCAACCTGCGGATCAAGGCGGCGATCGCCGGCATCGTGTCCGAGGACTACGAGAACGATCGCGCGCTGGACGATTTCAGCCTGCTCTACACCGGCGCCACCGAGCTGCCGGAAGACTTCTGGAAGCGCCACGGCGAAGACCTGCGCAGCTGGAGCGACAAGGGCCGTACCCATTACGAAATCCAGGCACTGGACGGCGAGGAGTGGTATCCGAACCAGTACGTCTACCTGCCCGGCGAAGATGAAGTCGAGCTGCGCGTCAGCCGCGTGGTCGGCGACGGCAAGGTGGTGCTGTCGCTGGTCGACGATTTCCGCCATGGCAGCCATGCCGTGTGGGGCATCAGTGCACGCAACCGCGAGCAGAACTTCGCGCTCAACGCGCTGATGGATCCGGAGATCGACTTCGTCACCCTGCTCGGCACCGCCGGCACCGGCAAGACCCTGCTGGCACTGGCTGCCGGCCTGGCGCAGACGATGGACCAGCAGCGCTACCGCGAGATCATCATGACTCGCGCCACGGTCAGCGTCGGCGAGGACATCGGCTTTCTGCCCGGCACCGAGGAAGAGAAGATGACGCCGTGGATGGGCGCGCTGACCGACAACCTGGAAGTGCTGACGCACAACCAGGAAGGCGGCACCTGGGGCCGCCAGGCGACCAACGACCTGCTCGCCAGCCGCATCAAGATCCGCTCGATGAACTTCATGCGCGGCCGCACCTTCCTGTCGCGCTACCTGATCCTGGACGAGGCGCAGAACCTCACCCCGAAGCAGATGAAGACCTTGATCACCCGTGCCGGCCCCGGCACCAAGATCGTCTGCCTGGGCAACGTCGAGCAGATCGACACCCCGTACCTGACCGAGACCACCTCGGGCCTGACCTACGCGGTGGATCGCTTCAAGAACTGGCCGCACAGCGCGCACATCACCCTGCGCCGTGGCGAGCGTTCGCGCCTGGCCGACTACGCTTCGGAGGTATTGTGAGCCGCTGCACCCGACTGCTGCTGCCCACGGCTGCGATCGCCCTCGCAGCCGCGCTGGGTGCCTGCACCACCACGCGCGGCCCGGCCAGCGTGCCGACCGCCGAGCGTACCGGACAGTCCTGGGTGGTCACCCGCCCGATCATCGCCGCGCAGGTGCTAGACACCTGCTCACGCCCCAGCCCCGGCCGCGAGGCCGGGCGGGTCAGCGGCTACTGGGCGCCCAGCCGGCAACAGGTCGACCAGCTGGAAGCGAAGCTGTCCTCGCTGGAGGCGCAGGTGCCGAAGGTGCTGGACTTCGATCGCCAGTACGTCGGCATCGAAAGTGCCGGCAAGCGGCTGATCTACATCAACGCCTTCCACCTGCCCGACGACAGCGGCATCAATCCGGCCCGTGAAGCGATCCGCGTCTGCGATGGCGGTGCACAGTTCTGGGGCGCCGTGTTCGACCCGGCCAGCAACACCTTCAGCGAGCTGCAGTTCAACGGCGGCTTCGGCGGGCCCTGAGGGGCCCTGCCGATGGGAATACGCCTGCCCACCTGGGTCTGGATCGGTGCGGTTGCGCTCTCGTGCGTGGCCGGCATGGTCAACGTGGTCGGATTTCTGGGTTTCGAGCACCAGGCGGTCAGCCACATGACCGGCAGCACCAGCCAGCTGGGCATGGCGCTGGCCCAGGGCGACTGGCGTGCGGTCGGGCATCTGTGGGGCCTGCTGATCGCCTTCTCGCTGGGCGCCATGCTCAGCGGCCTGTTGATCCAGGACAGCGCCCTGCAGCTGGGGCGTCGTTACGGCGTTGCGCTGGCGCTGGAATCGGCGCTGCTGCTGGTGGCCATTCCGCTGTTCGAACAGCACCAGATCTGGGGCGCACTGGCCGCCGCCATGGCCTGCGGCCTGCAGAATGCGATGGCCACCACCTTCAGCGGCGCAGTGGTGCGCACCACCCACCTCAGCGGCATGTTCACCGACCTCGGCATCGGCCTGGGCCACCTGCTGCGTGGGCTGCCGCTGCAGGTTCGCCGACTGACCCTCAGCGGGCTGATCATCAGCGGCTTCCTCGCCGGTGGCATCCTCGGCGCCTGGTTGTTCGTGCGCTGGCAATACGATGCCCTGCTCGCCCCCGCGCTGCTGACCGGCCTGACCGGGCTGGGCTATGTGCTGTACCAGCAGTGGGCGCGCTGGAGGCGTTGAGTCAAGGACATCCACGCATGGCGTGGATCTACCTTCCCCAGCGGGACCACGGCACAATCGCCGGATGAGCCCGACCACTCCCGTATCCGCCCTCACCATCGCCGGCTCCGACTCCGGCGGTGGCGCCGGCATCCAGGCCGACCTGAAAGCATTCGCTGCGCATCGCGTGCATGGCCTGTCGGCGATCGCCGCGCTGACCGCACAGAACACCCGCGGCGTGACCGCCGTGCACGTGCCGCCGGTCGACTTCCTGCGTGCGCAGCTGGAGGCCTGTTTCGATGATTTCGATATCCACGCGGTGAAGCTCGGCATGCTGGCCAACGCCGAGGTGATCAACGTCGTTGCCGACGCACTGCAGCGCCATCGCCCACCGCACGTGGTGCTGGACCCGGTGATGGTCGCCACCAGTGGCGCACGCCTGCTGGAAGACAGCGCCCTGCAGGCGATGCGTGAGCGCCTGATTCCCCTTGCCACGCTGATCACCCCGAACACACCGGAAGCAGAACTGCTGGTCGGGCGGAACATCGGCAACGGTAACGATGCCGAGCAGGCCGCCTCCGCCCTGCTCGACCTCGGTGCCGGCGCCGTTCTGCTCAAGGGTGGCCATCTGCATGAGGGCAACCGCGTGATCGACCGCTACTTCGACGGCGTCAGCAGCGAAGAATTCATCCACGCCCGCCTGCCGCTGGATGCGCACGGCACTGGCTGCACGCTGGCCTCTGCCATTGCCGCGCAGCTGTGCAACGGCCTGAGCCTGGCCAATGCCTGCGAGGCCGGCATCGACTATGTCGCGCGCGGGCTGCAGAGGGGCTACGCCCCCGGCCGCAGCGAGGTGCTGGTGCTCGATCACTTCGGCGCGGCACCGCACGCATGAGCTTCACTCCGGACACGCTTGCCGTGCAGTGCGACGACGGCCATCGTTACGAGGTGATTGCCTGCGTGCCTGAACCGCCCATCGCACGCCTGCTGTGGCTGCCGGCACTGGGCGTGGCCGCGCGCCACTACCTGCCGCTGGCACAGGCACTGGCCGCCAGGGGGGTGGCGGTCTACCTGCATGAGTGGCGCGGCAACGGCAGCAGCTCACTGCGCCCGTCGCGCACGCAGGACTGGGGCTATCGCGAGGTACTCGAACAGGATCTACCGGCCAGCCAGGCCGTGCTGGCCGCCGCAGATGATGAAACTGGCCCGCTGCCCTGGATCATCGGCGGCCACAGCCTGGGCGGACAACTGGCCTGCGTGCATGCCGGCCGCGCTCCGCAACACTTCAACCGGCTATGGCTGGCGGCCAGTGGCTCGCCGTTCTGGCGCGGCTTTCCGCCACCGCGCGGCTGGCTGCTGCCGTTGGTCTACCGCTTCCTGCCGTGGATCGCGCAGCGCCAGGGCGTGCTGCATGGCCGTCGCCTCGGCTTCGGTGGCACCGAGGCACGCGGACTGATCGCCGACTGGGCGCGCGTCGGCCTGAACAATCACTACGCCGCCGTCGGCATGAGCGAAGACCTCGATGCGCAGATGGCGCGGGTGCACGGCAGTGCGCAGGCGGTGCTGATGGAACACGACTGGCTGGCGCCGGCCGGCTCGATGCGCACGCTGCTGGCGAAGCTGCCGAATGTGGACGCGCAGCTGCGCGTGCTGTCCGCGCAGGAACTGGGCACGCGTGCCGATCATTTCGCGTGGCTGAAAGCCCCGGACGCCGTGGCTGACTGCTTTTTCATTCAGTTGGGTGAAAATTTTCACAAAACTGTTGACGGTGCGCGCCGACATCCGCATAATTCCGCTCCTGTCGCAGGGCGCCCGTAGCTCAGTTGGATAGAGTACCTGGCTACGAACCAGGCGGTCGGGAGTTCGAATCTCTCCGGGCGCACCACTCGACAGGTTTCCAGCATCCGCCGCTGGAAATGCAGTAAAATTTGGCAGTAAGTTGATTGTGTACCGCGCGCCCGTAGCTCAGTTGGATAGAGTACCTGGCTACGAACCAGGCGGTCGGGAGTTCGAATCTCTCCGGGCGCACCATACACAGTCAGCACAACAAGTTTATGTAATTGGCGCCCGTAGCTCAGTTGGATAGAGTACCTGGCTACGAACCAGGCGGTCGGGAGTTCGAATCTCTCCGGGCGCACCATTACACCGAAACAGCAGGCCTCGGCCTGCTGTTTTTTTATGTGTGTTTTTCGGCAGGGCTGCGCCCTGCACCTGCAGATGCTTCAAGCCAAGGCAAGCCAAGCCAAGCCAAGCCAAGGCAACGGCAACAGCAACAGCAAAAGCTGGCATTCCGCGGGTTGGCGGGGCGGTGTCGGAGTGCGGGGACGCCGTGAACCCATCCCTGGGGGCTTGGCCGCGGCATCCATGCCGC
>NZ_JASJSU010000127.1:0-10295 GCF_030237045.1 Stenotrophomonas maltophilia group sp. Smal17 | reverse complement strand
GGCATTGCATGGTTGCCGGCCAGCGGCCGGCACTACCAATCCTTAGGCCTTCAACAACCCTGCCGGCAGCTGCATGGTGATGCAGTGCAGGCTGCCGTTCTGCCAGATCAGCGAGCGGCAGGGCACCTGCACGATCTCGCGGCCCGGGTGTGCCTGCGCCAGCACGTCGCGCGCCAGGTCGTCAGCCGGGTCGCCATAGGCCGGCATCAGCACCGCGCCATTGACGATCAGGTAGTTGGCGTACGACGCGGCCAGGCGGCGGCCTTCGTCGATCACCGGCTGTGCCCACGGCAGCGGGAACAGGCGGTACGGCTGGCCATCCTTGGTGCGCAGCGCGGCCAGTTCGTTGCCCATCGCCTGCAGCTCGGCATAGTGCGAGTCGCTCTCGTCGTCGCAGGCCTGGTAGACGATGCTGTCGGCCGAGGCGAAGCGGGCGAGGGTGTCGATGTGGGCGTCGGTGTCGTCGCCTTCCAGGTAGCCGTGGTCCAGCCACAGCACGCGGTCCTGCTGCAGCCAGTCGGCCAGGTCGGCACTCAGGCTGGCGCGGTCGCGGTCCGGGTGGCGCTCGTGCAGGCACTTCCAGGTGGTCAGCAGGGTGCCTTCGCCGTCGGTCTCGATGCCGCCGCCCTCCAGCGCGAACGGGATGCTGCGCACCGGTGCGTCGTTGAACACGCCGGCCTGGTCGAGCACGCCCACCAGCTGGTCATCCAGGGTGGCGTCGAACTTGCCGCCCCAGCCGGTGAAGCGGAAATCCAGCAGCTGGAAGCCGCCATCAGCGCGGCGCAGGGTGATCGGGCCGGAGTCGCGCAGCCAAGTGTCGTCGTAGGCCGCCGTGGTGAAGTGGACCTTGTCCATGTCGATGCGGTTGGAGCGCAGCCGCATCTCGGCATAGGTCTCCACGTCGTCGTCGGCCACGCAGATCAGCACCGGCTGGAAGCGGGTGATGGCCGCGACCAGGGCGATGTAGGTCTCTTCCACCTGGCCCAGGCGCTCGGCCCAGTCGGTGTCGGCGGTGGGCCAGGCAATCAGGACGCCGCTCTGGGCTTCCCACTCGGCAGGAAAACGAAGGGTCTGGTTCATGGTCTCGCTACACAGGCCCGCCCACGGCGGGTAGTAAAGGGATCAACGGATCGGTGGTTTCGGGCCGACTTCGTTCGGGTCCGCCTGGTTGGCCACCACGTCGATCACCTTCTGCTTCTCGAAGTAGACGGTGAACTGCGGGTAGACCCAGCGGTTGATGGTCGGCCATTGCCGTTTCTGCCCGCCGCGCGGCTGCAGCTGTTCGCTTGGCGCACCGAACTGCGCCTGCACCTGCTGCATGCTCTGGCCGCGCACGGGCAGGGCACCGGCCGGCTTCTCGCGGGCACGGTCGACAAGCAGGGTATCGGCCAGCGCCGGAGTGGCGGCAGCCAGGGTGGCCATCACTGCCAGGGCGGACAGGTAACGCTTCATCTCGATCTACTCCCCAGTGGTCAAGAACGGCGATTACAGCAAAATCGGCAGGAAAAAGCCGCATAAAACAAAAAACCGCCCGAAGGCGGTTTCTTGCATCGGGTCGGCCCCGCGTAGGGCCAGCCGCAGCCGGAAGGCTGTGAGGCTTAGCGCTGACGCGCCTTGAAACGCGGGTTCGACTTGCAGATGACGAAGATCTTGCCACGACGACGCACGACCTTGCAGTCACGGTGACGGGCCTTCGCCGACTTCAGGGAGGACAGGACTTTCATGGCATACCTCGGCGTAAACAGTAGTTGTTCGGGTGGAGCGTGGCCGCGATATGCGAAAGACAATCGGCAGTTGACGCTCGTTCAAGCCCGCCATTCTACCGGGCTTTTCCTCATGGTTTCAAGTGGTTGCACAAAAGATCCCGCTGGGGGCGTCGGGCAGGGGCTAGAATGACCCCTTCGAACGCTCTGGGAACCCCATGAATCCACTCGCTCCCGTCCTGACCATCGACGGCCCTTCCGGGGCTGGCAAGGGTACCATCAGCCGCATCATCGCGCGCCGGATGGGCTGGCATTACCTGGATTCGGGCGCGCTGTACCGGGCGGTGGGCGTGGCTGCGAGCTGGGCCGACATCGATACCTCCGACGCGTCGGCCCTGGTGCGCTGCACCTTCGATACCCACGTTCAGTTTGTTGAACAGGGCGAGTCGATGCGGGTCATGGTGAACGGTACCGATGCCACCGACGAGCTGCGCCTGGAGACCACCGGGGCGCTGGCCTCGGCCATCGCGGCCATTCCCGAGGTGCGGGCTGCGCTGAAAGAGCGCCAGCGCGCATTCAGGGAGCTGCCCGGCCTGGTCGCCGACGGCCGCGACATGGGCACGGTGATCTTCCCGGACGCCTCCTACAAGGTCTTCCTGACCGCCAGTGCCGAGGAGCGCGCCGAGCGCCGGCATAAGCAGTTGAAAGACAAGGGGGTTTCTGTTAACTTTGATGACCTCCTGCGCGAGATCATGGCCCGCGACGCCCGTGATGCTCAGCGTACCGTGGCGCCCCTGAAGCCGGCAGACGATGCTGTCCTCATCGACACCACAGGCATCGGCATCGCAGATGTCGTTGCCAGAGTGATGGATCTGCTTCCGGTTCCGGCTGCCTGATCCGTTCGCGCGGGAGCACTGCCAGCAGCATCGGTGGTGGTCGCGCATAGCAGTGCTGTACCAGCTCCGTCGCGCAATGATGCGTGGCGGTTTTCCTACTACACACGACCTGCGTTTCCGGGGTCGACCAACAGGCGGGCGGTCGCCATTCCCCTGAAGGGGACGCCACCGACCCATGTGTCCAACAGAGTAAATCTAATGACCGAATCATTTGCCGAACTGTTTGAAGCCAGCCAGGCCAACCTGGCCAAGCTGAAGCCGGGCGCCATCGTCAGCGGTACCGTTGTTGAAGTCCGCGGCGACGTCGTGGTGATCAACGCTGGCCTGAAGTCCGAAGGCATCGTGCCGATCGAACAGTTCCGTAACGACGCTGGCGAAATCGACGTCGCCGAAGGCGACATCGTCAAGGTCGCCCTCGACTCGATCGAGAACGGCTTCGGCGAAACCGTCCTGTCGCGCGAGAAGGCCAAGCGCGCGATGGTGTGGGACGAGCTGGAAGAAGCGTTGGAAAAGAACGAAACCATCACCGGCCGCATCAGCGGCAAGGTCAAGGGTGGTTTCACCGTGGACATCAAGGATGTCCGCGCCTTCCTGCCGGGTTCTCTGGTCGATGTGCGCCCGGTGCGCGATCCGGCCTACCTGGAAGGCAAGGAACTCGAGTTCAAGCTCATCAAGCTGGACCGCAAGCGTAACAACGTCGTGGTCTCGCGCCGCGCTGTCGTCGAAAGCGAGCACTCGGAAGAGCGCGAGCAGCTGATGGACAAGCTGCAGGAAGGCGCGATCCTGAAGGGTGTCGTCAAGAACCTGACCGATTACGGCGCGTTCGTGGACCTGGGCGGTATCGACGGCCTGCTGCACATCACCGACATGGCGTGGAAGCGCGTGCGTCACCCGTCGGAAGTCGTGAACGTCGGCGACGAGCTGGACGTCCGCGTGCTGAAGTTCGACCGCGAGCGCAACCGCGTTTCGCTGGGCCTGAAGCAGCTGGGCGAGGATCCGTGGGACAACATCGGTCGTCGTTACCCGGCCAACAGCCGCGTCTTCGGCAAGGTCTCCAACGTCACCGATTACGGCGCGTTCGTCGAGATCGAGCCGGGCGTCGAAGGCCTGGTGCACGTCTCCGAGATGGATTGGACCAACAAGAACGTCAACCCGTCCAAGGTTGTGCAGGTCGGTGACGAAGTTGAAGTCATGGTCCTGGACGTCGACGAAGAGCGTCGCCGCATCTCGCTGGGCATGAAGCAGGTTGCCGCCAATCCGTGGGAAACCTTCGCTGCCACCCACAAGAAGGGTGACAAGGTGTCGGGCCAGATCAAGTCGATCACCGACTTCGGCATCTTCATCGGCCTGGACGGCGGCATCGACGGCCTGGTCCACCTGTCCGACATCAGCTGGAACACCACCGGCGAAGACGTCGTTCGCAACTTCAAGAAGGGCGATACCCTGGACGCCGTCGTCCTGGCTGTCGATCCGGAGCGCGAGCGCATCTCCCTGGGCGTGAAGCAGCTGGAGCAGGATCCGTTCGGCCAGTACATGGCTGCCAATCCGAAGGGCTCCAAGGTCGAAGGCGTGGTGAAGGAAGTCGACGCCAAGGGCGCGATCATCGAGCTGGCTGACGGCATCGAAGGTTACGTCTCGGCACGCGACATCGCCAACGAGCGCGTTGACGACGCCACCCAGCACCTGAAGGTCGGCGACAAGGTCGAAGCCAAGTTCGTGGGCATGGACCGCAAGGGCCGTACCCTGCAGCTGTCGATCAAGGCCAAGGACGACGCGGAAATGCGCGAAGTGCTGGAGGAATACCAGTCCTCTTCGGCTTCCAGCGGCACCACCCAGCTGGGCGCGCTGCTGCGTGCACAGCTGAACGGCAACAAGTCCGAGTAATCGGCCTTACGCTGTACGTTGTTTCCTGGACGGCCCGGGCGTTTGCCCGGGCCGTTTCAGGCTGAGATGCCCCTGATGTGAGCCGGTGATGACCAAATCCGAACTGATCGAAATCCTTGCGCGCCGCCAGGCGCACCTGAAGGCCGATGATGTCGATCTGGCGGTGAAGTCGTTGCTGGAAATGATGGGCGGTTCGCTGTCCGCCGGGGATCGCATCGAAATTCGTGGTTTTGGCAGCTTCTCGCTGCACTATCGTCCGCCGCGCCTGGGTCGCAACCCGAAGACCGGCGAATCGGTTGCCCTGCCGGGCAAGCATGTTCCCCATTTCAAGCCGGGCAAGGAACTGCGCGAGCGGGTCAGCAGTGTGCTGCCGCTGGACGCTGATCCGGCCTGAGCCTCCCGTCGCGCCACCGCGTGCGAATCAAGCCGCGAGTCGGATAAGCTACGGACTCCTGCCACTGGAGCTCTCGCATGAAGGTTTTTCGTCTGCTGGTCCTGCTGGCGGTCCTGATCCTTGGGCTGATCATCGGTGCGGTCAACATGACCGCGATGTCGATCAACCTGCTTTTCACCCAGTTGCATACTTCGGTAGGCGTGGCGCTGATCGCCGCACTTCTGGTGGGTGTCATTGTCGGCGCCGGCCTGGTGCTGGTGAGCGTGGTCATTCCGCTCTACAGCCAGCTGCGCCGTGCCAACAAGTCCGGGGCGGCGACGCCGGCCGCGGGTGTTTCCTCCCAATCTTTTGACGGACGCTGATCGAAGATGGAATTCGTCACCGAGTGGCTGTGGTTTTTCCTGTTCGTCCCGCTGGCTGCAGTGGCGGGATGGGTGATCGGTCGGCGCGGCGGGCAGCGTCACGGTGACAGCCAGGTCAGCCGCCTGTCGAGCACCTATTTCCGGGGCCTGAACTACCTGCTCAACGAGCAGCCGGACAAGGCCATCGAGCTGTTCCTGCATATCGCCGAGCTGGACAAGGAAACCTTCGAGACCCAGGTCGCGCTCGGCCACCTGTTCCGCCGCCGCGGCGAAGTCGACCGCGCCATCCGCCTGCACCAGGGCCTGGTCAACCGCCACGATCTGAGTGATGCGCAGCGCGTGCAGGCCCTGCTGGCGCTGGGCGAGGACTACATGAAGTCCGGCCTGCTGGACCGTGCCGAGACCGTGTTCACCGAACTTGCGCAGCTGGACCAGCGCGCCCCGCAGGCGCTCAAGCACCTGATCGGCATCTACCAGGCCGAGCGCGACTGGGAAAAGGCGATCGACAACGCGACCCGTTTCGAGGACGTGACCGGCGAGCCGATGGGCAAGCTGATCGGTCAGTTCGAGTGCGAGCTGGCCGAGCGCTTCCGTGGCGCCGGCAAGCTGGAAGAGGCGAGGGCAGCGATCGCCCGTGCCTACCAGGCCGATGCGATGTCGGTGCGCGCGGGCATCATCGAGGGTCGCCTGGAGACCGATGCCGGCAACGCCGAAGCTGCGGTGCGCGCGTTCGAGCGCGCGGCCCGCAACGATCCGGAGTACCTGCCCGAGCTGCTGCCGGCGCTGATGGCGAACTATCGCAAGGTCGGTGACCTGGCGGGCGCGCGTGCCTTCCTGTCGGAAATGACCGAGCACTATCGCGGCATCGCCCCGGTACTGGCGTTGACCCGACTGATGGAAGAGCAGGAAGGCGTGGCACCGGCCCGTGCCTACCTGGGGCGCCAGCTCAAGGATCGTCCGTCGGTGCGTGGCGAATCCGCCCTGATCGACCTGACCCTGGCCGAAGGCGCCGACTCCACGGCCACCCTGCACGACCTCAAGCACATCACCGATCAGTTGCTGGTGCGCAACCCGGCCTACCGCTGCACCCGCTGCGGTTTCGGCGCGCGGACGCATCACTGGCAGTGCCCGAGCTGCAAGGAGTGGGGGACGGTCAAGCCGCTGCTGAACTACGCGGTGCTCTGATCCATGCCGTGGTTCGTGATGGGGGCGCTGCTGGGGCTGGCCCTGCTGAGCGCGGCCCTGACCTGGGCCGCCCGCGGTTACGCCGTGCGCCGGCAGTTGCTGGACCAGCCCGGCGAGCGCCGCAGCCATAGCGTGGCGACACCGCGCGGCGGTGGTATCGCCATTGTTATCAGCCTGCTGGTTACGGCGGGCGTGGCCATGGTGGCCTGGCCGGACGCCGCGCCAAGCCTGCTGGTCGCCAGCCTTGGCCTGGTCCTGGTGGCCGGCATCGGCTGGTGGGACGACCACAGGCCCCTGCCTGCCCTGCGCCGCCTGCTGGTGCATTTCATTGCGGCAGCGCTGCTGGCCATGCTGGTCAAGGCCAACGGTGGCAGCTGGCTGCTGGCTGGGCTGGTGCTGCTGTTCACCGCCTCGCTGATCAACATCTGGAATTTCATGGATGGGATCAACGGCATTGCCGCCAGCCAGGCGATTGTTGTCGCGTTGGGACTGGCTCCGCTTCTGCCCTGGCCCTATTCGCTTGCGGCCCTGGCATTGGGCCTGGCCTGCCTGGGCTTCCTGCCGTTCAATTTTCCGCGGGCGCGGATCTTCATGGGTGATGTCGGAAGTGGCGCGTTGGGCTATGCGGTTGCGGCCGTGCTGGCCATCGCCAGCGTACGCACGGACATCAACTGGCTCCTGTTGCTGGTGCCGGCCTCGGCCTTCCTTGTGGACGCAGGCTTCACACTGCTGGCGCGCATCATTTCAGGACAACGCTGGATGGAACCCCATACCCAGCATGTCTACCAGCGCGCGGTGCAGGCAGGAGCCAGTCACGCCCGGGTGACAGGGATGTACTTTGCTTTGGGTCTGTTCAGTATTACAGTGACTGTTGTCTGCTCCAAATTGCAGCCGAGGTGGGAGGCTGTCGTGGCGATCGCGTGGTTCAGTGCGCTGAGCGTCCTCTGGCTCCTCCTGCGCAATGGATTGCGCCATCGACAAGGAAATACCTGACTTATGGCTTCACCCTGGCGGGACAGAATCCTCGGCCTGATGCCGCGTTCGGCCATCGTCTGCCACGACCTGTTCATGGTCTGGGCATGTTGGCAGCTGCTCCACGCAGGGCGCTACTCGATCCTGCCCAACGCGCCCGAGCTTCCCCTCTGGAACATCGACACCACACTGGTACTGCTGCTGCAGGGCCTGGTGTTCTGGCGCGTCGGCCTCTACCGCGGACTGTGGCGGTTTGCCAGCGTCAGCGACCTGCTGAACATCTTCAAGGCCAGCTTCATCGGCATGGTCGCGATCGTGCTGGTGCTGATGTGGAAGCGCTTCGATGGCGTGCCGATGTCGGTGCTGGTGATCTATCCGTTCGCGCTGTCGGCCCTGCTGGGCGCGCCACGCCTGCTGTACCGGGCCTGGAAGGACTATCAGGCGCTGCAGTCCGATTCCAGCGCACGTCGCGTGCTGATCCTCGGCGCGGGCCAGGCGGCTGAGACGCTGGTGCGTGACCTGCGGCGCTCGGGCAACTTCGAGCCGGTCGGCCTGCTCGACGACGCCCCCCATCTGCGCGGGGCCAAGCTGCAGGGCCTGCCTATCCTTGGCACCCTGGACGACGCGCCCACCGTGGTCCGCGAGACCGCGGCCAAGCTGCTGGTGATTGCCATGCCCTCGCTGGATGCCGCCGGCATGCAGCGGATCGTGGCCATCTGTGAAAGCACGGGCGTGCCGTTCCGCACCGTGCCCAAGCTCAGCGACATCCTGCAGGGCCAGTCGCTTCCCGGGCAGCTGAAGGAAGTGGCGATCGAAGATCTGCTCGGCCGCAAGCCGATCATGCCGGACTGGAACCTGATCCGTGGCTGGTTGGGTGGACGTACGGTGATGGTGACCGGGGCCGGTGGCTCGATCGGCTCGGAACTGTGCCGCCAGTGCGCGCGCCATGGTGCTGGCCGCATCATCCTGCTGGAGATCAGCGAGTTGTTGCTGCTGACCATCGAGGACGAACTGCGCCGCAGTTTCCCGGATGTCGAGATCGAAGCCGTGCTGGGTGACTGTGGTGACCCGGCCGTGATCCGCCACGCACTGTCACTGCATACGGTGGATACGGCGTTCCATGCGGCGGCCTACAAGCATGTGCCGGTGCTGGAGCGCCAGCTGCGTGAAGCGGTGCGCAACAATATCCTGGCGACCGAGAACGTGGCCCGGGCCTGCCTGGAGGCGCGCGTCGAGCATTTCGTCTTCATCTCCACCGACAAGGCGGTGGACCCGGTCAATGCGCTGGGTGCCAGCAAGCGCTACGCCGAGATGATCTGCCAGAGCCTGGACCAGAAGTCCACGCACACCCGTTTCGTCACCGTGCGTTTCGGCAATGTGCTGGCCTCGGCCGGCAGCGTGGTGCCGTTGTTCCGCGAGCAGATCCTGCGCGGTGGGCCGGTGACCGTTACCGATCCGGAAGTCAGCCGCTACTTCATGACCATCCCGGAGGCCTGCCAGCTGATCCTGCAGGCGGCCGCGTCGGCATCGCACGGTGCGATCTATACCCTCGACATGGGCGAGCCGGTGCCGATCCGCGTGCTGGCCGAACAGATGATCCGCCTGGCCGGCAAGCAGCCGTACAAGGACATTCCGATCATCTATACCGGCCTGCGCCCGGGCGAGAAGCTGCACGAGACGCTGTTCTATTCGGATGAGGACTATCGCTCAACCGCGCACCCGAAGATTCTCGAGGCCGGCGTGCGCACGTTCTCGCGCGATCTGGTGCTGGGCAATGTCCCGCGCCTGCGCGAGGCGATTGCCAGCTACGACACTGCCAGCATCCAGGAGATCCTGTTTGCGACCATGCCGGAGTTTTCGCCAATCGCACAGGATGCTTACATTTCATCCGCTAAAGTCCTGCCCTTTCCGGCACGTGAGGCCAACAGGTACCAATGAGCAAGCGAATCCGCAAAGCGGTTTTCCCGGTGGCAGGGCTGGGGACGCGTTTTCTGCCAGCAACCAAGACCGTGCCGAAGGAGATGCTGCCGATCATTGATCGGCCGCTGATCCAGTACGCCGTGGATGAAGCCATCGAGGCCGGCTGCGATACGTTGGTGTTCATCACCAACCGCTACAAGCATGCAGTCGCCGACTATTTCGACAAGGCCTACGAGCTGGAACAGAAGCTCGAGCGCGCCGGCAAGCAGGAGCAGCTGGAACTCATCCGCCACGTGCTGCCCGAAGGCGTCCGCGCGATCTTCGTGACGCAGGCCGAAGCACTGGGCCTGGGGCATGCGGTGCTCTGCGCCAAAGCCGTGATCGGTGACGAGCCGTTCGCCGTGCTGCTGCCGGACGACCTGATCTGGAACCGCGGTGCGGGTGCGCTCAAGCAGATGGCCGATCTCAACGAGGCCAGTGGTGCCAGCGTGATCGCCGTTGAAGACGTGCCGCACGAAAAGACCGCCAGCTACGGCATCGTGGCCACCGAGGCCTTTGATGGCCGCAAGGGCCGCATTTCGGAGATCGTGGAGAAGCCGAAGCCGGAGGACGCGCCGAGCGACCTGGCGGTGGTGGGCCGTTATGTGCTGAGCCCGAAGATTTTCGAGTTGCTGGAACAGACCGGCAGCGGTGCCGGTGGTGAGATCCAGCTGACCGATGCGATCGCGCAGCTGCTGAAGACCGAAGAGGTCGATGCCTATCGATTCGAGGGCACCCGCTTCGATTGCGGTACGCACCTGGGGCTGGTGGAGGCGACGATCCGGTTCGCGCTGGATAACCCGAAGTTGGCTGGCCCGGCGCGCGAGAAGCTGGCGGCAATGCTGGCGGAATAAGGTTTATCAAGCGCTCCGTCAGCGCCTTCCTCAAAGTGGGGAGGCGTGGGCAGTCCGCTGCAGGACACGCCGTAAACCCATCCCTG
>NZ_JASJSU010000126.1:0-11032 GCF_030237045.1 Stenotrophomonas maltophilia group sp. Smal17 | reverse complement strand
CTCGACTGCTCTTCTGCGGGGCTACTGCAATCTGACTGAAATGCAGTCGAGCATGGCTCGACTCTACAATTCAGAGCGCCCAGATACCGGCGATCACCGCCACCACCAGGCCCCACTTGATCAGCTGGTAGGCCACCACGCTGCGCTCGCGCAGCGCCTTGGCCTTCAGCCGCACCTTGTACACGCTGCCGAACGCCTTGTTGACGCCGCCGGTCGGGTCACCCGGCAGGTTCGGCGAGGCACCACCGGCCAGCAGCGTGGCCGCCACCGCACGGTTGAACAGGCCGGGCAGGCCGAAATGCAGCGGCCGGGCGATGTCGCAGAACAGGATCACGCGATCATCCGGCGTCTCGTTGTGCGCATGGTGGATGTAGGTCTCGTCGAACATCATCCACTCGCCATCGCGCCAGCTCTTCTTGATGCCGTCCACTTCAATGTAGCAGCCGTCGTTGTTGGGCGTGGCCAGGCCCAGGTGCAGGCGCAGCGAACCGGCGAACGGGTCGCGGTGCGGGCGCAGTTCACTGCCCGACGGCAGCTGCGCGAACATCGCCGCGCGCACGTCCGGCAGCGACTCCAGCAACGCCGTGGTCTTCGGGCACATCGCCTTCGCCGACGGGTGCGACGGGCCGTACCACTTCAGGTAGAAGCGCTTCCAGCCACGACGGAAGAACGAGTTGAAGCCGGCGTCGTTGAACGTGCTGGAGGCAGCGATCTTCTGCGCATCGCGCAGCGCCAGTGCCTCGTCGCGGATCATCTGCCAGTTCTGGCGCAGCGGCTCCAGCTGCGGGAACTCCTTGGCCGGGTCCAGGAACGGCGTGGTCGGCACCTTCGAGAACATGTACATGACCACGTTGATGGGGGCCATGAAACTGGAGTGGTCCAGCAACTGGCGCGACCAGCGCGCGCGGACCTTGCCACGGAAGTGGATGTACAGCACGCAGGCCACGAACAGCGCTGCAATGACGATTTTGATGATCAAAGCACTTTCCTCCAGCCGCGGCCGGAACGGGAAACGGGGCGATGCACGGCCTGGCGGCCAGCACCGGTGGGAAGCGCGGCAGGGGACGGGGACGTGCCGGAGGGGGCGGCCGCCGATGTCGCGGGTTAACAGCTTATGGTCGGCAGGCCGTGCGCCGGGGTCAAGCCGGGCGTGCGCCGCGTTCAGCTGAACGCGGTGGAAGGGGCCGAAAGAGCGCCCAACCTGTTGATGCATAAAGAACATCACACAAAGTGAGACAGAAATGTCCGATTTGATGTGACGAACTGTTCCAGCCACGCCCCCGACATTTCTCCGACAAATCGTCGATTAGCGAACTGGCGAGTACTAAAATTAACGAAAGCTTAGTAACTTCCTGTAACACCGGTTCGCTTGACGCTTTGCGCCACCCACCGGGTCGACCGAGACCCCGACATGTATCTCCCTGCACTGCCCCCATCCTCCTGCGGCGATGACGCCGCGGCGCCGCTGCTGCTCAAGCGCGGCAAACGCTTCCTCGCCCCCGACGTCTACCGCACCTGCCTGGACGGGCGCGAAGCGGTCATCAAGGACTACTCCCGCTACCGCGGCACCCCGGTTTCACTGATCGCCCGGCTGATGGTTCGCCGTGAAGCGCGCATGCTGCAGCGCCTCGGCGGCTGGAAACACGCCCCGGCCCTGCTTGGCACCCTCGGTGGCCTGGCACTGGGCATGGAATTCATTCCCGGCCAGACCCTCAGCACCGCCCAGGCCGTCGGCAACGACGTGTTCGAGCAGCTGCAGCACGCGCTCAGCCGCCTGCACGCGGCCGGCATCACCCACAACGACCTGCATGGCACCAACGTGGTGGTCAGCGGCGGCGTGCCCGTGCTGCTGGACTTCACCTCGGCCTGGAGCGTACCCCGCTGGCTGCGCCGCGGCCCGCTGAGCCGGCAGATGCGCCGCAGCGACATGAAGAACCTGCTGAAGATCCGCCAGCGCGTGACCGGCCAGGCGCCGAGTGCCGCGCAGGCCGCGCTGGTGGCTGACCCGGGCTGGGTAGCGGCGGTGCGTCAGGGCTGGAAGCGGTTCTACAGGTGGGCCAAGCGCCGCTGAATGCTTTTCTTTGGTAGGGGTCGAGCTTGCTCGACCGCTCTACCGCTCTTTGTAGAGTCGAGCTTGCTCGACTGCTCTGCCGCTCTTTGTAGAGTCGAGCTTGCTCGACTGCTCTGCCGCTCTTTGTAGAGTCGAGCCTGCTCGACTGCTCTGCGCTTCAGTCGAGCAAGCTCGACTCTACAAAAGCCGCTTTACAGCCCGAATACGCACAAAAACCGGGTTACAACGCGTCCGCGTCCAACTCACCGGTACGAATACGCACCACGCTGCCCAGGTCGTAGACGAACACCTTGCCGTCACCAATCTTGCCGGTGCCCGCAGCTTTCACGATGGCCTCAACCACCGCCTCCACCTGGTCATCGGTCACCGCCACTTCCAGCTTCACCTTCGGCAGGAAGTCGACCACGTACTCCGCACCACGGTACAGCTCGGTATGGCCCTTCTGGCGACCAAAGCCCTTCACTTCCGTCACCGTGATCCCGGTGACCCCACGCTCGGCCAGCGCTTCGCGCACGTCGTCGAGCTTGAACGGCTTGATCACCGCCATGACCATCTTCATCGTCTATCTCCTGTCTTCCGGCGTGGAGGATAGCGCCTGAACGCGGCCCGTGCGAAGCCGCTGCGGCCTGTCCGGGCAGTGGGTGCCGGCAGTATCCTTGTGCCGATTGGCCTGCCCGCGCCGGATGCACGGGCCCACCCCCACGGAGCCCCCCATGATCGACCTGAACCACATCGATGACCTTGCCCGTCGCCTCAGCGACCTGGTGCCGCCGGGCCTGCGCGAATCGCGCGAGGAACTGCAGGCCACCTTCAAGAGCGCGCTGCAGGCCGGCCTGGCCAAGCTCGACCTGGTCACCCGCGAGGAGTTCGAAGTGCAGCGCGCCGTGCTGCTGAAGACCCGCGAGAAGCTGGACGCGCTGGAAACGGCCGTGCGCGAACTGGAAGGGCGCAGCGCCGCAGAATGAAAAAAGGAGGCGCACCGCGCCTCCCGTTTACAGATTATTTCCCGGATGGGGCCTTGCCGCAAGGCCCACCGGGCGCCCTAGACTCGCCGGCCTGTCGATCCGGCAGGACACGCAGGGGCAGTGCCGATGGCACAGGACACCGAATGGACACCCGTTTCGCATGACACCTGCGACCAGGTCGCCGGGCCGTTCTATCACGGCACCCGCGCTGACCTCGCGGTGGGCGAGCTGCTGAGCGCGGGCTTCCGCTCCAACTATCGCGACAGTGTGGTGATGAACCACATCTACTTCACCACGATTGCCAAGGGCGCCGGGTTGGCTGCGGAGATGGCCCGCGGCGAAGGGCGGCCGCGCGTGTATGTGGTGGAGCCGACCGGGCCGTTTGAGGACGACCCGAACGTGACCAACAAGAAGTTTCCCGGGAACCCGACGCGTTCGTATCGCAGTGCGCAGCCGTTGCGGATTGTGGGGGAGATTACGGAATGGGAGCTCTACGACGCGGAGTTCGTTCGGCAGTTGAGGGCGTTTGTTGCTTCGGGGAGTGGGGAGATCATCAATTGATGAAAGGAGAGACCTGTGCTTTGGCTGACGGAAGGTCAATGCAGAAGGTCGTCGAACGATGTCCGCTTTCGGCCAGTAGCGGACATGCGTAAACGTCATGAGATGAACCGCAAAGTGGCCTTAGATCGAGAGAACGCCCAAGCTCAACCAGTAAGCGTCCCCCTCGTGCGAGACAGCCTTGCTGTGCCAGTGTTTGCCACCCCTCAAGGCTTCGTAGCGCCCAATTTCCGCGCTGGACAAGGGGCGCCAGCTGGTTCCGCGGCGAAAGCCGCTTGCAACCTGGACGCCAAGAGGGAACCTGGAAACAGCATTCTGCTGGGCTTGCGCCAGAGACTCGCCGTTGGCTCCGCCGGCGGATGTTGGGTTGGCAAGCTGCACCCCGTCATCCTCCCAGTCGCAGATCGGACATATGGCAAATGATCCGTAGCAGTCCTCCAGGGTCAGGAAGCCACACGATGGACAAGGCAGATCGATCATTGAGACCCAAGAACACCAGGTAGTTGAACCACTGGACCTTCGGGTGTCGCCCATGTCTGAAGGAGGCGAACGTCCGCTTCGGTTCGAGAGCGGACTCTAGCATTCTTGATTGCGTTGTCTGGCGCCGGCAGGTCCGCTTCCGGCCAGAAGCAGACGCCGCCTTCAGACCGATCAGTCCTTCTTCATCCGGCGTAGGTGAGGGCATAACCGCTACCGATGCGCTGGATGCGAGCAAACCCCAGCTCCCCCAAAGCGCATGCCGGCCACGATCAACCGATCTGCACTGACCATATGGCGTTGGTGGGCGCGACGACTTGCGACAGATGTTGAATCTGCGTGATCGAACCCGCGGCCAGCCGAGCATCGATGCCGCCACGAGAGCTTCCCTCGCCGACTCCGGCCGACACGCGTCGTCACTGCAACCTTGCCATCACGCGGCCTGGCTTGACGCATCTGCAAAGCAACACAGGACTTTGCCGACCTTGGCACATCGATTATTCGACGAACTTTTACACTCGCCGAGCTGTCCGAGTCGCACCTTCAGAAGGACCGAAGGCCCGAGCTCGCAGGGAGCCGCCAATCTCAACACCGGCTGGCCATCGCTCCCCCGGGCATTCAACCAACCTTTGAGATACAAACATGCGTCCGCTTAGCAAGGAAGAAGAAGCAAGCGTTTCCGGAGGTCGTACCTACAAAACTCCGGCAGGCAACACAGTCAAGTTCAATGCCAGCCTTTCCGACGCTCAGGCAGCGACACTGGGACAGATCGTGGACTATGGGAAAGCCCACAACATGCTGGCTCCAGAGATTCGAATGGCAGTCAACCAGGCGTTTTATGAAAGCTCCCTGGGTTCGATGACCAGCAATCCCACCAACTCCAACGTTCAAGGCCTGTACCAGTACGACGCTAGTACTTGGGACTATCTGGGTCATGGAGCGCTCGATCGATCGAGCACGAACGATCAGATCGCAGCGATGTACGACGACATTCGCAACTTCGAATCTCGATGGGCTGCGGGCCGCCAAGCCGGAACGATTCCGACTACCCTTCTGATCGACGACTACGTGGAGATCAAGCACCATCTCGGGCCCAACAGCACGCAATGGTCGTCTCCGGTTGTTTCCGACTACAACGGCAAGGTTACGGTGCTCGGCTTCACCAGCGTTTCCACCGGAACAACGGCACCGCCTGATGGAAGTACGGGGGGCGCCGGCAGTGGTGGCCACTCTGGAGGAGGTGGCGGGGGTTCAAGCGGCGGCACCGGCGGTACGGTCATCGTTGGCCCTCCGCAGCGTCAGCCTTGAGCCCACTCAGAAGTCACAGGAGAAATTCCATGAAAGCCAAGCTAGCCACTTGCGTACTCGCAGGGGTGCTGATGTCGACCGGCGCCTCAGCTGCGGAGTGTGGAAGCGCGGTAGCGGAGTACGTTTACTCCGGCAACCCTGCACTGCACGCTCGAATCCAGCCGCTAACAATGCCTGGAACAGGGAACACACTTGGAGTCACTCTGGAAGACCGATCCCGGGGCTTCAAGGCTTGGTTCATCGCCGACAAGGGCAGCGGTTCGTACTCGTCCCTTGTCTACGTAGATGACTTTACGCAGCCGTCATGGCACCAGCCCGATCCGGATGCTCCCCGGGCCATTCGGGACATGCCCATCTTCGGTTGGGATCAGTCCCTGCATGTGAATGAAGATCTAAGGAACCTCAAGAGTGCCCCGCAGTTTCTATTTGTTCCGGACCTCGCGGAAGTCGTGTCACATGGCATTGAGCAGCCGTTCCCCCTGACTCAAGGCATCTTCAATCGAATCAGCTGTCGCTAGGCTTTAAGGGAGGGGGGCGACCTCCCTCCCTCTAACCGGCACTGCCATCACGCCCAGCAGAACTGATCAATGGAACTGTTTCGCAAGGAAGCCGAGACTGCTCATGCAGACCAGTTTGGCGCCGTCATCGTTTCAACGCCAAAGGCTCACTTCGCAGCTGGTGTTAGCGCCACTGCACTGTGCTTGGCCGCACTCGTTCTCTCATTCCATGCCCACTATGCTCGCCGGGAACAGGTATCTGGTCATCTAGTTACTGATACGGGCGAGAGCCGGATTCTAGCGCGTCGATCTGCAACCGTCTCAGAGGTGTACGTCAGAGAGCACCAACACGTTCGAAAGGGAGATCCGATCCTGCGGCTATCCAGCGAAATGCACACCCGCGGGGGTGCCGTGCATGCCAGAGTCGAGGAGAACATTGAGAATCAAATCACCTCGGTCCACGCGAGCGTCGCAGCTACCGAGGCAGCGCTGATCAGTGAGCAGCATCAGTTGAGGGAGCGTGTCAAATCTCTTCTCGCCCAGGCATCGGATCTTCGTCAGCAGATTGGCTATCAGCAGCAGGCCGCTGAGCAGAAGCAGCGGACACTGACGAAGCTGCGTCCGCTTTTGAAGGATGGATTTGTGGCTGAGTATCAAGTCCAGGACCTCGAAAGTGCGCTTCTGGATACCCGGGCGCAGACATCAGGCCTGCATCGGCAGCTTGAAGATATCTCTCAACAGCAACGCGAAACAAGCCGCAAGTTGACGAGTCTGGAGATCGATTCGGAACTCAAGTTGAACGATCTTCGGCGAGAGCAAGCGAGATTACGCACCAGCCTCGCCCAGGATCAGAGCGAGCTTGAGCTGGTGGTGAGGGCTCAATCAGACGCGCTAGTCAGCTCCGTTCTTGTTCAGCCAGAGAACTATGTTGAGCCTGGGCAACCTATTGCCTCTCTCATTCCGACACCTACGACGCTGAAAGCGGAAATTTTCATTCCCAGCACGGCAATCGGCTTTGTTCATCGAGGCACCAAGGTTGCCATGCACTATGCGGCATTCCCCTATCAGAAATATGGGGTTCAATACGGGGTTGTCGAACAGGTTTCCGAAACCCCGACTCAACCTGCACAGCTGTCAGCCCTGCTTGGCCAGCAGCCGCCAGCCCAGCCAATGTACAGAGCCATCGCGTCGTTGGAAAGGCAGCAGATCGTGACTGATGGCCAGCAGCGAGCGCTGGTTCCCGGGATGCAGTTGGAAGCTGCGCTTCTGTTGGAGGATCGCTCAATCATCGCTTGGCTACTTGAGCCGATCACCGCATTTCGAGCGTCTATACAGGACTGATCATGCAAGTCGCCAACTCCACAGCAGTCAGCCCAAAACCCGGCGATCTATTGCGTCAATGGATGAAGCGTCCGGTCAAGATCTTCTACCAGAGTGAAGCCAACGAGTGCGGCCTGGCCTGCTTGGCCATGATACTTGATCACCATGGCCATCGGCTTTCTCTGGAACAGCTCAGGGCATTCGCCGGATCCTATCCGCAAGGAATGTCGGTATCTGATATCAGCGATGTTGCGGAGCGGAAAGGCCTTGTGGCGCGCCCTCTTCGGGCTGAGCCAGATGAACTGGATCAGCTCGTACTGCCCGCAGTTCTGCATTGGAACATGGACCACTTCGTTGTCCTGGAAAAGGTGAAGGCGAGGAAAGTCGTGATTCTGGATCCATCCCAAGGCCGCATGGAGATCTCCTGGGCGGCGCTTGGCCGGCACTTCACAGGGGTGGCAATCGAGCTCTTGAAGGGACCCGATCTCAAGAAGGCTCAAGCGCGCAGTAGTCTTCGTCTGAGGTCACTCATTGGGCCGATCTCTGGTCTCCGACCAGCGCTGGTCAACCTGGGGCTTCTTTCAGTTGCGTTGGAACTCATGGCGCTCGCTTCACCCCAAGGCTTCCAGATAGTCATCGACCGTGTACTCGCCGATGGGGACCGTGCCCTTCTTCCGGTTGTCATAGTGGGACTGAGCCTTCTCGCCCTTCTTCAGCTGCTGCTGGGTTGGCTGCGGTCCTGGGCAATTGTTTGGCTGAGCAGCCAGATCAATATTGGATGGAGCTCGGGCGTGTTCGCTAGGCTGCTGCGCCTACCTACCCAGTACTTCCAAAGTCGCAGCCTGGGTGACATAACATCGCGATTCACGTCACTAAACACAATACAGCAGGCCATAAGCACGCAGTTGGTCGCTGGGATACTAGATGGCGTCATGGCCCTTGCAACAGGAGCCATGCTGTTTGTCTACAGCCCACTTCTAGGCGCATTTACAAGCCTCACAGCGCTGGCTTATGTAGGCGTCAGGGCCATCTACGTGAAGCGACTGCAACACGCAACGGTTTCCTCCTTGACCGAGGACGCGCGCCGGCAGTCCATGCTGCTTGAATCCATCCGCGGTGCGCAGACTTTGAAGCTTTTCGGGAAGACTGGCTGGCAATCGTCCCGCTTTGCGAACCGAAGCGCAGCAGCAATCGCAGCATCCATTGCCGTTCAGCGTACGAGCTTGTCCTACGCATCCTGGGGTGGCGTCCTGCTGTCTGTAGGTAGGCTTGGTGCTCTCGCAATCGGCGCATCACTGGTGATGGAGGGACGGTTCACTGCCGGGATGCTGATTGCGTACGCCTCGTACTCAGAGCAGTTCATCTCGCGTCTGAGTGCGCTTTCCGAGTACGCAATCCAACTCGCGTTGCTCGGTTCACATGCGGAAAGAGTTGCTGACATTGCTCTTGCACCCGTTGAGAAGGAGCCCGCTGCACCTTTGAGCGCGCGCGTTCAACCCGTTGAGGTTGAGCTCCGCAACGTCTGCTTCAGATATGCAGACAATCAGCCATGGGTGTTGAACAACGCCAGCGCCATTATCCCAGCGGGCCAGATGACTGCTATCACCGGTGCGTCGGGTACAGGCAAGAGCACGATCGCCAAGCTCCTTGTCGGACTGCTGACCGTCAACAGTGGGGAAATCCTATTGAATGGCATCCCTTTGAGCCATCTTGGTCCGACCCGGGCCCGGCGCATGTTTGGATGCGTCATGCAGGATGACGCGCTTTTCCACGGGAGTCTGGCTGAGAACATCGCCCTGTTCCAGGAAGGGGCTCCGCAGCAGCAGATCGAGCACTCAGCCCAAGCCGCTTGCATTCACGATGACATTTCAAGAATGCCGATGGGCTATCGAACATCGGTTGGTGACATGGGATCGACCTTGTCAGGAGGACAGCGCCAGCGAATCATGCTGGCCCGGGCGCTCTACCAACAGCCCCAAGCCCTCCTTCTAGACGAAGCGACCAGCCATCTGGATGCAGAAACTGAGCAGAGTATCAATGCTCATCTCAAGCAGATGTCACTCACTGTCATTCAGATTGCACATCGATTCGAGACAATAGATGCTGCGGATTGTCTGCTGCGTGTGCATCCAGATGGGTCCGTCAGCCGAAGGGGAAGGGCTGCCGCCTACTGAGATTCGGGGCTGGTACTCGTGCGTACACAGTCGCGGTACAGTGTGGCAATCCCTCTAGCCCTACGTTCGCTTCGGCCAAGAGCTGACATCCGCCCTTCTCTGTCAACGAGAAGGATCAGCGGACCATCGCTGGATTCGGCGCCGCCGAGAGCGAATGGCTGGGTGCTCCACTCACGCCTAGAAGTGAAGCGGACAACAGCCTCCGCCGGCTCGCGGCCCGGCCTGCGCTTCTCTCCGCCGAAGCGGTACAGTTGGCGAGACCCATGCTCAGATTTGCCATGTCCGTAATCGACCCGAATGACATTGCCGGTGCGCAGCACGAAGTGCAACGGCTTGTCGGTCGTTGCATTCTGCGCCTTCAGCAGTGCGAGCAGCTGATGAAGTCCATGCTGGCCTTTCAGAAGTTGTCGGGTACACCGGAAACACTCCCAAAGAGCTTGAACAACCGCAGGACTGAGATCGGCGGCAAGACCATGGGCGCTTTGGTGGGTTGCCTGACTACCGAATGCATGCTGAAGGAAGGCGGCGAAGTTCCCGACGTCCCATCAGGTCTCGACCATGATTCAAGCCCTTTTGGCCTGCACATAGGGATCAATCTGCCAGGGGAATCCCATGCGGCCCTGCGAACGGATCTACGCGCGCTGGTGAACCTCAGGAATACGCTCGTTCACCACTTCTTCGAGCAGTACGACATCCGGACTATCGATGAATGCGTCAAGGCCCAGGATGCGCTCAGGCACGCTTGCACCGAGATCGATCGGCAGTTTGAACAACTGCGCACGCTTGCCGCAGTTATGGCGCAGGGCATAACAGCCTTTGCTGAACTGGTGCAGAGCCCAGAGTTCCATGACTTTCTGGTCAACGGCATCGCGCCTGATGGGCAGATCCATTGGCCGATCGCCGGCATTGTCAGTGCGCTGAGACAGGCCTTCCGAGAACGGGCGATCGACGGTTGGGTGAATCTGGACACAGCCGCTCTGTGGATGGCAGAGCATCATCCGGAACAAACCCCCGGGAAGTATGGCTGCGCCCAATGGCTGGACGTCATCCGTGATTCCCGTCAATTCGAGCTGCGCGACTTCGCGCACAACGGCCAACGGGGAGCGTGGTTTCGCGAGCGGCCTGAGTCGACGGGCTGACCAGGCTCTGCTGGCGGTAGCCGCCATACGCCGTCGCCTACCAAGTTCTGTCGCATTTGCCGCGCCTTGCGTCTCTGGCCGAACGATCTGACGACTCCGTCCCAGAAGTGCCGTTCCGCCTGACGCGCCAAGGCTCTTGCCCCTTTCCACGCTATGCGACAATGCCAAAAACGTCTCGGGTTTTGGCGGCATTGGCCCCCACCCCTTGGCATTCCTCACAACAGCAGGTAATCGTTACCCCGCCACCGTGCATCGGTGGTCGGGACTCGAAAACCCGTTGTTGTGATGAAGTTTGCGCTTGCCAGCCGGCATCACCCTGCGTGGTGCCGGCTGGCAATCCGTCTGCCGGCTATGGCGGGCGGGGCGTGGGGGCCTTGTGCCCGCCGGCGATCATCACACACCGGTTTTCGAGCCACGCCCTGTCCGCCACCTTTATCGGTGGTGGCTTCCGCCTGTCTGCACGGAGCCTGCCATGACCAAGCCGCACTCCCCTCCCCCGCGCCCCATCCAGCAGCCGCCATCA
>NZ_JASJSU010000125.1:0-11034 GCF_030237045.1 Stenotrophomonas maltophilia group sp. Smal17 | reverse complement strand
GTACAGCGCCGAGGCTTCGGCGCGCATCGTGCCGGCGCGGCTGCCAACCCAGCTGCTGGCCACCGAGTGGCCACCGAAGAAGCCGAACGTGACCAGTGCGATGCCCAGAGCCATCGTGCTCAGCCACGGCATCGCCAGCAGTGCGATGCCGGCGCCGATCAGTGCGAACGAGATCGACAGGATGCGGCCGCGCCCGTAGCGCGTCGCCTGCTGGCCCATCCATGCCGAACTGAAGGTGCCGACCAGATACACACTGAAGATCAGCCCGACCACGGTCTGGCTGAGGTGGTACGGCGGTGCCAGCAGGTGGTAGCCCAGGTAGTTGTAGAGGGTGACGAACACACCCATCAGCACGAACGAGGTGGCGAACAGCCACGGCAGGCCCGGGTCGCCGAACAGCGCGCGCCAGCGCGACGGCAACTGGCGCAGGCCGCCGCGACGGGCTTGGAAATGCCGCGACGGCGGCAGCTGCAGCCACAGCAGCACGGTGCTGGCGATGGCAATGATCGAGACCACGCCGATGCCCCAGCGCCAGCCCCAGTGGTCGGCGATGATGCCGGCCAGCAGGCGGCCGCTCATGCCACCGATGGCGTTGCCGCCGATGTACAGGCCCATCGCCAGGCCCAGTGCGCGGCTGTCCATTTCCTCCACCAGGTAGGTCATCGCCACCGCCGGTACGCCGCTCAGCGCCAGGCCGAGCAGGGTGCGCAGCACCAGCAGCGTGGTCCAGTCGTCCACCAGTGCGGTGCACAGCGACAGGATGGCCGACGCGAGCAGCGCGGCGATCATCAACGGGCGGCGGCCGATCGCATCGGACAGCAGCCCGGCCAGCAGCATCGCCACCGCCAGCGTGCCGGTGGTCAGCGACAGCGACATCGCGCTGCCGGCAGCGGAGACGCCGAAATGACGGCTGAACTCGGGCAGCAGCGGCTGCACCGTATACAGCAGGCCGAAGGTGGAGAAGCCAGCCAGGAACAGCGCCAGCGCGGTACGCCGGAAGGCGGGGGTACCCTGCTGGATGCGGGTCTCGGCAGCAGGGTCGACAGTGTGGGGGCGGCGTTCGACGGCCGCCGCAGTTTCGCCAGTCATGGGATCGATGGGCCGGTGGGGACGGCCGGGCGTGGGAGGGAACGGGCCCCAGACTAGGCCCGTTGATCCAGTCGATCCATAACCTGATAGGTCATGATTGATACACAGGAAGTATCAATTCAGCTTACAGTCGCTGCCATTCGAACCCGTCGCCGCGGCGGTAGTACACCGCCACGGCGCGGCCATACAGTTTGTCGGCGTCGACGAAGCCGAAGAAGCGGCCGTCAAAGCTGTTGCCGCGGTGGTCACCCAGCACCAGCACCTTGCCGGCCGGCACCACCAGATCGGCGATGTCCGGGCCGCCGCCCATGTCCAGATCGAGGCGGGCGCGGCGCTGGCCGAAGGCTTCCACGTCCTGCACATCGGCGATCTGCAGCGGCTGGCCGTTGATGCTCAGATGGCCTTCATGCAGCTGCACGTGGTCGCCGGCTACCGCCGCCACGCGCTTGATCAGACGGGTGCCATCGGCCGGCGAGTCGAACACCGCCACTTCGCCGCGCTGCGGGCTGCCGGTCGCCATCAGTTCCTTGCCAGTGAACGGCAGGCGCAGGCCATACGCGCGCATGTCCACCACCACCCGGTCGCCAGGCTGCAGGGTTGGCTGCATCGAGCCACTGGGCACCACGTAGTGGTTGGCCAGGGTGTCGCGGGCGGCGGCCAGCAGGCCGAGCATCACCAGCAGCGGCAATGCTTCCTTCTTCAGCCAGGTAAGCGCACGTTCGGAAAAGGGAGGGCGGGCAACAGCATCCATGGCAGGCTCCGGGTGGTCGGTAGCGGTATCAGACCACACGCAGGCGTCGCAGGTTCCCGGCAGCGCGGGACATGGGTTACGCAGGTTTTACGCCCCGGCCCGGCGGCGGGCATCGCACCTTTACGGCCAGCGCGCGCATCGTGTGCCCACCGCGCCACAGGGCGCATTCCGCAAGGTGTTGTATGACCCTCCTGGTGATCCGCCACGCATCTCCGTCGGCGCCGCGCCCGCAGCTGCCGGCGCAGTTGAGCGGCCATCGCGTGCTGTGCAGCGACTGCGCCAGCCTGTCCGAAGTGCGCCAGTGCCTGTGCCAGCCGCAGGCGCGCTCGGCCGACTGGGTGCTGCTGGATGTCGGCACCGCCGACGAGGCGCAGTGGCAGGCCGAAGGTGGCGCGCTGCAGGCGGCGCTGGAACGGCTGCCGGCGCAGTACATCGAGCTGCAGGCCCGCAGCGAGCCGGGGCTGGATGCACGCCTGCGCCTGCAGCACGGTCCGGCCGCAGTGGTGGTCGACCAGCGCAGCCAGCAGGCCGGTTACCCGTTGTCGCTGGCCATCGTTGGCCGCCGCCTGGCGCAGGAGGGCTGAGCCATGTCGATCTTCATCATCCGTGGCCCGGAAGCGGCCGGTGCGCTGATCCGTACCGCGATGCCGCTGCCGGCGCCGGTCCTGAAGTCGCTGGTGCATCGCGCGATCGACGCCGGCACCAGCGTGGCGATCCGCGCGTGTGGTTCGGAGCAGGAACTGCTGGACGCGCTGCGCGTGGCCGACCACAGCCGTGGCGAGGTGACCCTGCTCGATCCGGGTGCGTGTGCCAACAGCCTGCGCCTGCAGCGCCTGCTGCCGTACCTGCACAATGCCTACGTGGAAGTGCATGACGACGGTGCGGTGGCCGAACCGTGCCTGCCGGCCGGGGTTGGCCAGCGACTGGGCATCGCCGCGGGATATGGCGCGCAGAGCTATGTGCTGGCGCTGGACATCGCGCTGGATCACCTGGGATTGGCCGAGCAGGCGAACCGCGTGCACGTAGGGACGTGATGCGCTTTTGTAGAGTCGAGCCATGCTCGACTGGCTTTTCATCGAAAGGCAGCCGAGCATGGCTCGGCTCTACAGAAGAACGTCGAGCATGGCTCGACGCTACACAACGAAAAACGGCGGGGTTTCCCCCGCCGTTTTCGCTTTCTTATTTCAGCCCGCGGAACTTCAGCAGCGGCTCCACCGACGGGTCCTTGCCGCGGAAATCGCGGTACAGGGTCGACAGCTCCACGCTGTTGCCACGCGAGAGGATCTTGTCGCGGAACTCCTGGCCGTTGGCGGCGGTCAGGCCACCGTGCTCGGTGAACCACTGGTAGGCGTCATGGTCGAGCACTTCGGCCCAGAAGTAGGCGTAGTAACCGGCCGAGTAGCCACCGCCCCAGATGTGGTCGAAGTAGGTGGTGCGGTAGCGCGGCGGCACCTGCGGCAGGTCGACCTTGAACTTCTTCAGCGCGCTGGCTTCAAAGGCACCGACATCCTGCAGCGGCGCATCGGCCTTCTGCGTGTGCCAAGCCAGGTCCAGCAGTGCGGCCGACAGGTACTCGGTGGTCGCATAGCCTTGGTTGAAGCTGCGTGCCTTGAGGATCTTGTCGACCAGTTCCTGCGGCATCGCCTCGCCGGTCTTGTAGTGCTTGGCGTAGTTGGCGAACACCTTCGGGTCCAGCGCCCAGTGCTCGTTGAACTGCGACGGGAATTCGACGAAGTCACGCGAGGTGGCGGTGCCGGCGATCGACGGGTACTTCACGTTCGAGAACATGCCGTGCAGTGCATGACCGAACTCATGGAACATGGTGGTGACGTCGTCGAAGCTGATCAGCGCGGGCTGGCCGGCGGCCGGCTTGGTGAAGTTGCAGACGTTGTAGACCACCGGCTTGGCACCGGTCAGGCCATCCTGTTCGACGAACACGTCCATCCAGGCGCCGCCGGACTTGCTGTCACGCTTGAAGTAGTCGGTGTAGAACAGGGCCAGCGAGGTGCCGTCCTTGTCGAACACTTCGTACACCTTCATGTCCGGGTTGTAGGTCGGAATGTCGGTACGCGGCTTGAAGGTGATGCCGTACAGCTGGGTGGCGGCGTAGAAGACGCCGTTCTGCAGCACGTTGTCCAGTTCGAAGTACGGCTTGATCTGCGACTCGTCCAGATCGTACTTGGCCTTGCGCACCTGCTCGGCGTAGAAGTCCCAGTCCGAGGCAGCGACCTGGAAGCCGCCCTTCTGCGCGTCGATCACCTTCTGGATCTCGCCGGCTTCGGCGCGGGCCTTGGCGGTGGCAGCCGGCACGGTGTCGGTCAGCAGCTTCAGCGCGGCGGCCGGAGTCTTGGCCATCTGGTCGCCCAGCTGGTAGTCGGCGAAGGTATCGAAGCCGAGCAGCTTGGCCTTCTGCGCACGCAGCTGGGCCAGGCGCTGCACGGTCTGCCGGGTGTCGTTGGCATCGCCACGCTCGGCGCGGGTCTCCGAAGCCTTCAGCACGGCCGCGCGCTGGTCACGGTCGCTGAGCGAGCCGAGCACCGGCTGCTGGGTGGTGTTCTGCAGCGGCAGCACGAACTTGCCGTCCAGCTTGCGGTCCTTGGCGGCGGCGGCCGCGTTGTTGATCGCGTCCTCGTCCAGCCCGGCCAGCTTGGCCTTGTCGTCGACGACAACGGCGGCGGCGGCGGTGGCGGCCACCAGGCGGGTGTGGAACTGGGTGGAGAGGGTGGTCTCTTCCACGTTGAGCTTGCGCAGCGATGCCTTGTCGGCGTCGGACAGCTGCGCACCGGCACGTACCAGGCCGTCGTAGTAGTGCTCGACCAGGCGCTTCTGCACCGGGTCCAGCTCCAGCGTGTCGCGCTGGTCATAGATCGACTTCACGCGCGCGAACAGCTTCGGATCGAGGTTGATCTCGTCCTGGTGCGCGGCCAGCTTCGGCGCCACTTCTTCCTGGATCTTCTGGCGCGCGTCGTTGGTATCGGCCTGGACCAGGCCGAAGAAGATGCGCGACACGCGGGTCAGGGTCTCGCCGCTGCGCTCCATCGCCACGATGGTGTTGTCGAAGGTGGCCGGTTCGCTGCTGTCGGCGATCTTGCGCACCTCGGCCAGGTGCTGGCGCATGCCTTCCTCGAAGGCCGGCAGGTAGTCGCTGTCCTTGATCTTGTCGAACTGCGGCGCCTGGAACGGCAGCGTGCTGGCGCTCAGCAGCGGGTTGGTGGAGGCTTCGGCCGGCTGCTGGGCCGGGGTCTTCTGGGCTTCGGACACGGGGGTGGACTCCTTGCCGGAACAGGCCGCCAGCGCCAGGCTGATGGCGGCGGCCAGGACTACGGTACGCGACATGTAAAACGCTCCTTGGGCAGACGGTATGGAATACCAGCCCTCCACCCTACTCCTGTCACGCTCGCCCGGCATGTGCCGGACGTGGCGTCTGTGCGGGGCCTGCCGGCCGGCTCAGACCGTGCCGCGGGTCTTGCCGATCCAGGGCCGGTAGAACTCGCGGATGGCGGCCATGTCGGCGGCGTCATCACCGCTGGGCGTGAACAACGGCCCGATGCCGATGGTCTTTTCCGGGTAGTGGAAGTACGCGGCCAGGATCGGCACGTCGGCCATCCGCGCGATCTTCAGGAAACCGGCCTTCCAGTCCTTCACCGCCTTGCGGGTGCCCTCGGGGGTGATCGCGAACCACATCTTCTCGTTGTTGCGCAGCAGGTCCACCGCCTGGCCAACGGTGCCCTGCGGCGAGCTGCGGTCGAGCGGGATCACCCCCAGCTTGTGCAGCAGCGGGCCCAGCGGCCACCAGAACAGCGATGCCTTGCCCAGCACCTTCACTTTCATGCCCAGCGCGATCTTGGCCGCCATGCCCCACAGCCCGTCCCAGTTGGACGAATGCGGCGCGATGATGAACACCAGCCGGGGAATGTCAGGCAGGGTGCCGGTCACCTTCCAGCCGCCCATGCGCAGGGTGCAGCGCGCCAGCCAGCGCAGGAAGGCGTTGGGTTTGACCTGCGGCATCTGCGGCGGAACGGCCGGCAGCAACGGAGTCGGGTTGTTCAAGCAATCACTCCCAGTCACGTGATGAGCGCCCGCGCTTGATCTGCGCGCGCCCGCGTTTGGCGTCCAGACGACGCAGTTTCGACCCGAGGGTCGGCTTGGTGGCCTTGCGCGGTTTGGGCACGCTCAGCCCGGCCTGGATGAAGGCCGCCAGCCGATCGCGCGCATCCTCGCGATTGCGATCCTGGGTCCGGAACCGTTGCGCATCGATGACCAGCACGCCTTCGCCGGTCATGCGCCGGTCACGCCGCGCCAGCAGGCGCGTGCGCAACGGCTCGGGCAACGAGGGCGAGTTGGCCACGTCGAAACGCAGTTCCACCGCGGTGGAGACCTTGTTGACGTTCTGCCCACCGGCGCCACTGGCACGCACGAACCGCTCGACGATCTCGCCGTCGGGGATTTCAAGCTGCGCGCTGATGGTGACCGGTCCACTGCCCATCCGCGCATTGTAGCGGCAGCCACGTCCTGCAGTGCGGCATCGCGCACCGTATGCCGCCGATCAGGTACCGAACACGCCGCCTTCGCCTTGGCTGCGGGTATGCTGGCCGTCCCATGTACCGCAGGAAGCCCGCATGACCCGCACCGCACCCGCCCTGCCGTCCCTGCTGCGCCGCGCCGCCCTGCTGCTGGCGCTGGCCGTGGCCAGTGTGCCGGCCCTGGCCGCGCCGCCGACCGATGGCGACATCAACCGCCTGCTCTCGGCCTCGCGCGCGCAGAGCATGATCGACACCATGCTGCCGCAGATCGAGGCGATGCAGCAGCAGCAGTTCCAGCAGGTGGCCGCGCAGCGCCAGCTCAACGCCCAGCAGCAGGAGCAGCTGAAGCGGATCCAGGCAAGGACCAGCCAGACCCTGCGCCAGGCCCTGTCATGGCAGCAGCTGCGGCCGATGTACGTGGACCTCTACAAAAAGACCTTCAGCAAGGAAGACGTGCTGGCGATGGCCGAGTTCTACGAGAGCGCGGCCGGCCAGAGCCTGCTGGACAAGACCCCGGCGCTGATGCAGAACGTGATGGTGGCCATCCAGGCGCGCATGCAGCCGCTGTTCGCGGACCTGCAGAAGGACCTGGAAGCGATCGTCAACGAGCCGGAAAAGAAGTGAGGTAGGGCCGGCCGCTGGCCGGCTCCCCCAGTACATCTGGAATCACGTAGCTGCCGGCCAGCGGCCGGCAGTACCGTCAAGCGGTATCCACCTGCCAGCCGAACAGGCCCAGCGCCTTCTGGAACGCAGGGTCCAGCGGCGCGCGTACATCCACAACGCCACCGTCGGGATGCGGGAACCGCAGGCGCTCGGCGTGCAGCAGCATGCGGTGCACGCCCTGCATGCGGAAGATGCGGTTGTGGCGGCCATCACCGTGGCTGGTGTCGCCGATCATGTGGTGCGACAGGTGCTTGAGATGCCTGCGGATCTGCCGGAAGCGCCCGGTCTGCGGCTGGCAGCGCAGCAGCGCATAACGCGAACTGCTGAACTCGCCGATCGGCACCGACAACTCGCCGGTGGCCAAGCGCTGGAAATCAGTGATCGCCGGCTTCTTCACTGGCTTGCCCGGGCCGCCGTCCAGTTCATGGTCGACCTGCCAGGCGAGCTCGGCCGGCCAGCCCCGGCACACGGTCAGGTAGTCCTTCAGCACTTCGCCGCCCATCAGCGCCTTGCCCAGCGCGCTGGCGGTATCGCGGTCGAAGGCCAGCAGCAGGCAGCCGCTGGTCGCCCGGTCCAGGCGATGGACCAGGAAGATCGGGCGGCCCAGCTGCTCGCGCAGGCGGTCGGCCAGGAAATCGTCTTCGCCGCGGGCCAGCTTGCTGTCGTGGACCATCAGCCCGGCCGGCTTGTTGACCACGGCCAGGCGCTCATCCAGGTGCAGCAGCTGCAGGGGTGCGGTGTCGGTCTCGACCGCAGCGAGGGTGTCAGGTTCGGTGCTCACCACGGGATTATCGGGGCTGGGCATTGAATGGGGTAGAGCCGGCCGCTGGCCGGCTGCCTCCGGGCGGTCGAATTGCTGCGGTTGCCGGCCAGCGGCCGGCACTACCGGGATCAGGCGTTGCGCACGGCCAGCAGTTCGCCGTTGCCCACCGGCACCAGGCTGGTGCTGAAGCTCTTGTCGGCCGCCAGCAGCGCACGCAGCGGTTCCATCTGCGCGGCGTGCGAAGTGGCGTTGTCCACCACCAGCAGGCCACCGGGCCGCAGCACCCGGCGCAGCTGCGGCCACCAGCCGGCGTACTGTTCGCGGTCCGAATCGAGGAACAGCAGGTCGACGCTGGCATCGTCGGCCTGCGCCAGCCACGACCCGGCATCGCCGTGGACCAGGGTGATGTACTGCTCCAAGCCGCTGCGTGCGAAGGTGGCACGCGCCATCGCCGCCTTGTCCTCGGCGAACTCCAGCGTGGTCACATGGCCGTCGATGGCCGCGGCGGCCTCGGCCAGCCACAGCGTGGAATAGCCATTGGACGTGCCGATTTCCAGCACCCGCCGCGCCTGGCCAAAACGCACCAGCACCGAGAGCAACTCACCGGTCTCCGGCGTGATGTTGAGCATGCGCCGGCCGCGCTCGGCTTCGCGCGCGTCGTTGTCGGTACCGAAGCGCACCAGCTCGTCCTTGAGCGCCTGCAGCACGGTGGCTACTTCCACCACGCGCGTGCCAGCGCCACCGCGCCAACCGCGCCGGACAGCCAGCTCCACATCGGCAGGTCGCCCCAGTACCAGCCCGGCGGTTGCAGCACGTACATCAGCGCCGCGATGGCCAGCAGGCCAACGCCGGTGATCGCACCCACCGCGCGTTTCTGCAGGCGCTGCAGGCTGGCATCGAGCGCCACCAGATCGCGCGAGCGCATCGCCAGTTCATGGCGGCCTTCCACCTGCTGGGTCAGCCAGGCGTGTACCAGGCGCGGCATGTCCGGCGCATGGGTCATGATTTCCGGCAGGCGCTTGCCGATCTCGCGCACCACCCTGCGCGGGCTGTAGCGCTCGCGCAGGATCTTCGCCAGCACCGGCTTGGCCACTGCCCAGATGTCGATCTGCGGATCGAGCTGGCGGCCGACACCTTCGATGTTCAGCAGGGTCTTCTGCAGCAGGATCAACTGCGGCTGCAGGGTCAGCTGGTAGCGCTGCGCCACGCGGAACAGCTTCATCAGCACTTCGGCCAGCGAGATCTGCGACAGCGGGCGGGTGAAGTACGGCTCGCACACCGAACGCACCGCCGCTTCCAGATCATCGATGCGCACATGGTCCGGCATCCAGCGTGCCTGCACGTGCAGTTCGGCGATGCGACGGTAATCGCGGTTGAAGATGGCCATGAAGTTCTCGGCCAGGTAGTACTGATCTTCCTGCGAGAGCTGGCCCATGATGCCGAAGTCCAGCGCGATGAAGCGCGGGTTGGCACGGCGCGCCGGATCGGTGTCGACCCAGATGTTGCCGGCGTGCGCGTCGGCATGGAAGAAGTTGTCACGGAACACCTGGGTGTAGAACACCCGCACGCCCTTGGCGGCCAGCGCCTTGCGGTCGATGCCGGCCTTGTCCAGCGCGGCGATGTCATCGGACGGAATGCCCCATACGCGTTCCAGGGTCAGCGCACGCTCGGCGGTGTGGCTCCAGATCACTTCCGGTACGTACAGATCGTCGCTGTTTTCCCAGAAGCGGCGCAGCACGCTGGCATTGGCGCCTTCGCGCTGCAGGTCCAGTTCGGCAGCCAGGGTGTTCTCGACTTCGGCCACCACTTCACGCGGGCGGATCTTGTCGGCACGTGGATGGGTGCGCTCGACCAGCGCGGCCAGCGAGTTGAGCAGGGCGATGTCGGCGTCGATCTGCTTCTCGATGCCTGGGCGCAGCACCTTGACCACCACCTGGCGGCCGTCGGCGAGCGTCGCTGCGTGCACCTGCGCGATCGAGGCCGAAGCCAGCGGTTCGGTGTCGAAGCTGGCAAACGCCTCGCTCACCGGCAGGCCGAGTGCTTCCTCGACGATGCGGCGCGCGGTATCGCCATCGAACGGCTTGACCCGGTCCTGCAGCAGGGTCAGCTCGTTGGCCACGTCCGGCGGTACCAGGTCGCGGCGGGTCGACAGGATCTGGCCGAACTTGACGAAGATCGGCCCGAGGTCCTGCAGCGCCAGGCGCAGGCGCGCACCGCGCGATTGTGCGGCGATATCGGCCGAGGCGCGCGGCACGAACGGCTTGGCCAGGCGCAGCCAGCGCTCGGCCGGCGTGCCTTGCAGCAGATCGTCCAGGCGGTAACGCAGGATCACCCGGCCGATGCGGCTGGCCCGAAGCACGGCCTTCATGCGGCACCCCGCAGGCGCTGCACGCGTGCGCCCAGCCGCTCGACGTCATCACGCAGCACGTCAACGTCATCGTGGAAGGCATCCAGCTCGGCGCGCGGCACCACATCACGCGATTCCTCGGTGATGAACTCGGCAGCGCTGTGGGCCAGGTCGATCGCGCCCTGGCGTGCGTGCTGCAGCGCGCTGCGCAGGGTGTTGGCGACCTGCACGCCCAGCACCTCGCCGAATACGCTGACGAACGGCTGCTGCCAGTCCGGATCGAAGCCCTTGGCCAGCTGCTGCAGGCGGCGCGCCAGCTCGGCGTCGCCGGCTACGCGCACGCGGCCCTTGCCGGTGCTGTCGGCGCGGCGCGCGTTGGCCAGCAGTGGCAACTGCGCCAGCACGCCGGCCAGGCTGCTGCGCACGGCCAGATCGGCTTCCTGCGTGTCGACCGGGCCAACCCGCAGCTGATCGCCCTCGACGCTGATGCGCATCGCCAGCGAAGGCGCTTCCAGGGTCAGGTCGATATGCCGGCCGTCGAGGCTGGCCAGCGCATGGCGGGTATCCGGATCCAGCGCGAGGGCGCGGTTCAGGGCGATCTGCAGGGCGCGGCCGGCGACCGGCTTGAGGGACTTGAGCAGGGAGAGAGCCATGTGCGCATTCTACCTGCGTGGGTGGGGGGCTTGGGCCGGGCTGCCGCCCGGCACCCGCAGATGCAACTGCCAGAGCAACGGCCGAAGCAACAGCGGGCAGTCCGTGGGTTGGCGGGGTGGGTCCGGTTGCGGGGGACGCCGTAAACCCCCCCTCCGGGGTCCGGCCCAGCCGCTGGCGGCTGTGCGTTCGGGCGCTTGCGAAGCAGTGCTTCGCAAGCAAAGCGCCCTCACCCTTGGGGGCTTGG
>NZ_JASJSU010000124.1:0-11400 GCF_030237045.1 Stenotrophomonas maltophilia group sp. Smal17 | reverse complement strand
CGTGGATGCTTTTCGATTCCAATTCGAAATATTCGATTCCGATGGAAATTCATCCACGCATGGCGTGGATCTACTGCAGATTGCGGAAATCTGTCGAAGGCGGGGTGGGTCCGGTTGCGGGAGTGTCTGCGGCATGGATGCCGCGGCCAAGCCCCCATGGATGGGTTTACGGCGTCTCCCGCAACCGGCCCCACCCCGCCTACCCACGGATAGCCAGCTTTTGCAGTTGACGTTGACGTTGATTCGGCGGGTGCAGGGCTGCAAGCCCTGCCGGACACCCCTCAACGCCTGGGGGCGAGCTGCTCGAGCAGTTCCCAGGACTTCAGGCCTCGCGGCCCCAGATGATGGGCCAGTACCCGCCGCATCGGCAGCCGCAGGCTGGCCAGATCGGCCGCCTCGGGCTCCTCGTCGGCGGCAAGCGCCAGCAGCGCCGAGCCTGTGGCCGCCGCCTGGCGCTCGCCGCCACGCTCGCTCAGCAGCCGTTGCGGCCCTTCCTGCGGGTCCAACGCATAGCGTGCAGCCGGGTCGACCGGCTGGCCGTCGCTGGCGCTGTCCAGTTCGAAACCCAGGCCCAGCGCCGACAGCAGTTCGCGTTCGAAACGACGCAGGGTCCAGGCCAGGCCGGCACCGACCGCCAGCCGCGCGCGTGCCTCACCGTAGGCGAGGTACAGCTCCGGCAACGGGTCCTGGCGAGGGGCCAGGCGCAGGGTCAGTTCACTCAGGTAGAAGCCGGCCAGCATCGCCTGGCCAACCAATCGCGGCGCGGCATCCAGCGCCTCGGCAGCGCGCAGTTGCGCCAGTTCACCCCGCTGCTGGGCACTGAAACGGATCCACTGCAACGGCTGCAGGGCGGCGCGCAGCACCTGCCCCTTCGCCGTTGAAACACCGCGCGCGAGCAGGCCGATGCGGCCATGCTGCGCGCTCAATACCTCCACCAGCAGGCTGGTCTCGCGATAGGCCCGTGCATGCAGCACGAAGCCGGTGTCGTCCTCGATCATCATCGAAGCGACCGTCGCGGCTTACTCGTAGCCGAAGGCCTTCAGCGCGGCCTCGTCATCGGACCAGCCTTCACGCACGCGCACCCAGGTTTCCAGGAACACCTTGGCCCCGAACAGGCGCTCCATCTGCAGGCGGGACTTGGCACCGATCTCCTTCAGGCGCGCACCACCCTTGCCGATCACGATGGCCTTCTGGCCTTCGCGCTCGACCCAGATCACCGCACCGATGCGCAGCAGGTTGCCGTCTTCGGTGAAGCGCTCGATCTCCACCGTGGTGGCGTACGGCAGTTCTTCGCCGAGCTGGCGCATCAGCTGCTCGCGCACCAGTTCGCCAGCCAGGAAACGCTGGCTGCGGTCGGTGATCTCGTCCTCGCCGAACATCGGCGGGGCTTCCGGCAGCAGCTTCAGCACGTCGCGCACCAGCGCTTCCAGGCCATTGCGCTTCTGTGCGGAAATCGGATGCACGGCGGCGAAGTCGCGGCCTTCGGTCACCTGCTGCAGGAACGGCAGCAGCGCGCCCTTTTCCTTCAGGCGATCGATCTTGTTGACCACCAGCACCACCGGGATGCCGGCATCGCGCAGCACGTTGAAGGCCAGGCTGTCTTCTTCGTCCCAGCGCCCGGCTTCGATCACCAGCAGGCCGGCGTCGACGCCTTCCAGCGAGCCACGCGCGGCGCGGTTCATCACCCGGTTCATCGCCCGCTTCTGCACCTTGTGCAGGCCGGGGGTGTCGACCAGCACCAGCTGGCCTTCCGGATACGTGGCGATGCCCAGCAGGCGATGGCGCGTGGTCTGCGGGCGGTTGGAGACGATGCTGACCTTGGCGCCGACCAGGGCATTGGTCAGGGTCGACTTGCCCACGTTCGGGCGGCCGATGACGGCCACACTGCCGCAATGATGGGGAGTTTGTTCGCTCACTTGGAATCCAGTTGTTCTAGGACGGCCGCAGCCGCCTGTTGTTCGGCAAGCCGCCGCGAGGCGCCTTCGCCCTCGGTGCTGGCGGCCGGGTCAGCTACGTTGCAGCGTACCCGGAAGTGTTTGGCGTGGTCGTCACCGGATTCTGACACCAGTTCGTACTGCGGCAACGCCTTCTGTCGGGCCTGCAGCCATTCCTGCAGGCGGGTCTTGGGGTCCTTCTCGGGCCGGCCGGAGGCCGGCAGTGCCTCGATCGAAGCGCTGAACCAGGGCAGTACCACCGCCCGGCAGGCCTCGAAACCGGCATCCAGGTAGATCGCGGCCACCACCGCTTCCACCGCGTCGGCCAGGATCGAGTCGCGGCGATGACCGCCGGACTTCATTTCGCCAGGGCCCAGCGTCAGCCGCTCGCCCAGCTCCAGGCTGCGCCCGATCACCGCCAGCGCGCCTTCACGCACCAGCTCGGCGCGGGCACGGGTCATCGCGCCTTCGTCGGCCTTGGGCCAGCGCCGGTACAACGCCTCGGCCGCCATCATGTTGACGATGCTGTCGCCGAGGAACTCCAGGCGCTCGTTGTGCGGCGCACCCGCACTGCGATGGGTCAGCGCCTGCTTGAGCAGGGCCGCATCGCGGAAGGGATGACCGATCAGGTCGCCACGTTGGATGAATTTACTGGGCACCGCTTCGTGTCAGGTCCTGGGAAGAATCAAAATTGCCAACCACATCGAGGTTGCCGATCAGCGGACGACGTACTTCGTAGTTGACCTTGAGGGTCCAGCCGTTGTCGCGACGATCGAACTTCACATTGGCCGGCTTCACGTTGTCCGAGTAGTTGATGTACAGGCGCTTGAAGAACAGGTCCTGGATGCGGGCCGGCTCCATGTTGCCCACGCCCGGCTCGTTGGCCAGGCTCTTCATCGCCGAGCGCACCGCGTAGTACTCCTGGTACATCGGGAACAGCTTCATGCCGATGTAGAGGAAGAAGCCAACCACGATCAGGACCGTCAGGAACGAGGTCAGGGTCATGCCGCGCTGCGTGTTCATCGTCTTCATTGCGTTCTCCCCAGATACGCGTTGGATGTGAAAATACTCAGGTGATGCCCGATCAGTTGATGCTCGAGCCGATCCGCGACGGCTCGAAGCCATCCTTGCAGAACCAGCCCTGGCAGTTCAGCCAGATCAGGAATGCCTTGCCGCGCAGGTTTTCCTCCGGCAGCAGGCCCCAGAAACGGCCGTCATCGCTGTTGTCACGGTTGTCGCCCATCACCAGGTACTTGCCGGCCGGCACGGTCCACTGGCCCTGGCCACGCGGATACTCGGTCTCCAGCACGGTATGGGTGCGGCCCGGCAGGTGCTCGACCAGCAGGTTGGCGCCCTCGCCCTGGCCCTTGTGGCCGGCATAGATGCCCTTGTTGTCGTACTTCAGCGGCTCGCCATTGAGGATCACGCCGTCGCCTTCAAAGACGATGGTGTCACCCGGCACGCCGATCACGCGCTTGATGAAGTTCTCGCCCTTGGCCGGGTCGTTGTCGCTGTGGCCGGGGAAGTGGAACACCACCACGTCGCCACGCGACGGCTCGCCGAACGGCACGATCTTGGTGTTGCTGATCGGCAGGCGCAGGCCGTAGGAGAACTTGTTGACCAGGATGAAGTCGCCGATCAGCAGGTTCGGCATCATCGAGCTGGACGGGATCTTGTACGGCTCGGCGATGAAGCTGCGCACGATCAGCACGATCGCCAGCACCGGGAAGAACGCACGCGAGTAGTCCACCAGCACCGGCTCGGAATCGAGCAGGCCCGCACGCTGGGCGCGGCGCTTGGCGAGGTACAGCTTGTCCGCGAGCAGGATCAGGCCCGAGGCCAGGGTCAGCACGACCAGGAGGATCTCAAACAGTTTCATTCAGGGTCCTTTGCAACGTCACCAGACGACCGGCCCGCAGGGGCCGGTGCGGGCTTACTTGTTGTCCATCTGCAGCACGGCCAGGAACGCTTCCTGCGGGATTTCCACGCGGCCGACCTGCTTCATGCGCTTCTTGCCTTCCTTCTGCTTTTCCAGAAGCTTCTTCTTGCGCGAAACGTCGCCACCATAGCACTTGGCCAGCACGTTCTTGCGCATGGCCTTGACCGTGGTACGGGCGATGATCTGCGAGCCGACCGCGGCCTGGATGGCCACGTCGAACATCTGGCGCGGGATCAGGTCCTTCATCTTCTCGCACAGCTCGCGGCCGCGGCGATCGGCATGGCTGCGGTGCACGATCAGCGACAACGCATCGACCTTGTCGCCGTTGATCAGCACGTCCACACGCACGAACGGGCCGGCGTCGAAACGCACGAAGTGGTAGTCCAGCGAGGCATAGCCACGGCTGACCGACTTCAGCTTGTCGAAGAAGTCCAGCACCACTTCGGCCATCGGCAGCTCGTAGCTGATCTGCACCTGGCTGCCCAGGTAGTTGATGCCGATCTGGCTGCCGCGCTTTTCCTCGCACAGCTTGATGATGTTGCCGATGTACTCCTCGGGGGTGAGCACGTTGGCACGGATGATCGGCTCGCGGATCTCCTCGACCTGATTCACCGGCGGCAGCTTGGCCGGGTTGTCCATGTTGATGATCGAGCCATCGGTCTTCAGCACCTCATACACCACCGTCGGTGCGGTGCTGATCAGGTCCAGGTTGTATTCGCGCTCCAGGCGCTCCTGCACGATCTCCATGTGCAGCATGCCGAGGAAGCCGCAGCGGAAGCCGAAGCCCATCGCCTCGGAGCTTTCCGGCTCGAAACGCAGCGCGGCATCGTTCAGGCGCAGCTTGTCCAGCGCTTCGCGCAGGTCCGGGTAATCCTCGGCGTCCACCGGGAACAGGCCGGCGAACACGCGCGGCTGCATTTCCTGGAAGCCCGGCAGCGGCTTCGGTGCCGGGTCGCCGGCCAGGGTCAGGGTGTCGCCGACCGGCGCGCCGTGCACGTCCTTGATGCTGGCGGTGACCCAGCCCACTTCACCGGCACGCAGCGCCGGCAGCACCTTGCGCTTCGGCGTGAACACGCCGACGTTGTCGACCTGGTGGTTGCGGCCGGTGGACATCACCTGCAGCTTGTCACCGGGCTTGATCTCGCCCTGCATCACGCGCACCAGCGAGACCACGCCCAGGTAGTTGTCGAACCACGAGTCGATGATCAGCGCCTGCAGCTTCTCGGTGTCGCGCGGCGTCGGCGGCGGGATGCGGTGCACGATCGCTTCCAGCACGTCCTGCACGTTCAGGCCGGTCTTGGCGCTGACCGGCACGGCGTCAGAGGCGTCGATGCCGATCACGGCCTCGATTTCGGCCTTGGCGCGCTCGATGTCGGCGGTGGGCAGGTCGATCTTGTTGATCACCGGCACCACTTCCAGGCCCTGCTCGACCGCGGTGTAGCAGTTGGCCACCGACTGCGCTTCCACGCCCTGGGCGGCATCGACGACCAGCAGCGCGCCCTCGCAGGCGGCCAGCGAGCGGCTGACTTCATAGGAGAAGTCGACGTGGCCCGGGGTATCGATGAAGTTCAGGTGGTAGGTCTGCCCGTCCTTGGCCAGGTACGGCAGCGACACCGACTGCGCCTTGATCGTGATGCCACGCTCGCGCTCGATCGGGTTGGAGTCGAGCACCTGCGCTTCCATCTCACGGGCCTGCAGGCCACCGCAGAGCTGGATGATGCGGTCGGCCAGCGTGGACTTGCCGTGGTCGACATGGGCAATGATGGAGAAGTTGCGGATGTTCCGCATCGAATCAGAAGACATAGGTGGCGGCGGCGCGCGGCGTCGTCAGGGTAACGGTCGATTATCGCATGCCCGGCGCCTCGCCGCGAAAACGGCCTCGTCGGGCCGGCCCGGAACGGCCGAAGCCCCGCCGGGGCGGGGCTTCGGGGTAGATGGCAGCCGCCGCAGCAGCGGCCCAGACAGGCCTTACTGGCCGGCCTTCACCGCCACGAACGCGCTGTTGCCGTTGCCGGTACGCACCAGCAGCATCACCACATCGTCCTTCTTGTAGCTGGACAGCGCGCGGTTGAGGCCATCCACGCTGCCAACCGGGGTGCGCCCGACCTGCAGGATCACCATGCCCGGAGACAGGCCGGCATCACGCGCCGCCTGGCCCTTGACCCCGGTGATGCGCACGCCCTCGTTGCCGTCCAGGCCGAACTGCTTGCGCTGCGGCGCGGTCAGGTCGCTGACGTCCAGGCCCAGCAGGGCATTGGCCCCGGCCTGCGGCGCCGCATCGGGCTTGGCCGTGGCGGCGGCGCGGGCACTGCCCTGGCCATCTTCACTGAGCGCGGTGAGCGTTGCGCTGAGGTCGCGCGGCTTGCCATCGCGGATCACGCCGAGGGTGACCCGGCTGCCCGGCGCCATCGCACCGATCAGCGGCGGCAGGTCCGACCAGCTGTTGACCGGGCTGCCGTTGACCGAGCGCACCACGTCGCCGATCTGCACGCCGGCCTTTTCGGCCGCACTGCCGGGCACGATCTGGTTGACCAGTGCACCGCGGCTATCCGGCAGGCCCAGGCCCTGGGCCTTCAGCGAATCGATCGGTTCGACCACCGCGCCCAGCTGGCCACGGGTGACCTTGCCACTCTTCTTGATCTGCTCGACCGCGCTCATCGCCAGGTCGATCGGGATCGCGAAGCTGATGCCCATGTAGCCACCGGAGGCGGAGAAGATCTGCGAGTTGATGCCGACCACTTCACCGCGGGTGTTCAGCAGCGGGCCGCCGGAGTTGCCCTGGTTGATCGCCACATCGGTCTGGATGAACGGCACGTAGCGCTGGTCGGCGCCACCGGTACTGCGGCCCAGCGCACTGACGATGCCCGCGGTGACCGAGTGATCGAGACCGAACGGCGAGCCGATCGCGACAACCCACTGGCCCGGCTTCAGGGTGTTGGAATCCCCCACGCGCACGGTCGGCAGGTTCTTGCCGTCGATCTTCAGCAGGGCCACGTCGTACTGCTGGTCGCTGCCCACCACCTTGGCGTTGAACTCGCGGCTGTCACCCAGCTTCACCTTCACCTCGCTGGCATCGGCCACCACGTGGTAATTGGTCAGCACATAACCGTCAGGCGAGATGATGAAACCCGAGCCCATGCCGCGGCCCTTGATGCTGGGACCGCCATCCTGGCCACCCGGGCCCTGCCCCGGCATCGGGAAGTCCGGGCCGAAGAAGCGGCGGAAGAACTCGGGCATGTCATCGTCGCCGCCCATCGGGCCCCGCGAGGCCTGGCGGTTGTTGCGCACGATGGTGGTGTCGACGTTGACCACGCCCGGCCCGACCTGTTCGACCAGGTGGGTGAAGTCAGGCAGGCCGGTGACCAGCGGCTGCGCGGGCGCCCGCGGCGCCGCAGCCGGCGCGGGCTGGGTCTGCGCCGCAGGCGCCGGCGCCTGGGCGCAGGCCATCAAGGGAAGGGTCAGGGCCAGCAGGCCGATGGCCTGCGTGCGGAGTCGGGGAGTCATCGGACGGCAACCTCCGGATCGGGTGGAAAGAGGAATACGGGCCCCGCCGACGGCGGGGCGTGAAAGCGCCCGGCTCAGTCGCGCGGGCGCGGCGGCACCGGCAGGTCATCCTGCAGGCGCGGCTCGAACGGGTAGAACGCAGCACCACCGGCGTGGGCCGGGAAGCTGGCATTGAGCGCGCCACCGGCAGCGGGGGCCAGGCTGGAGCGGGGCCACGGTCGCGCCTGCAGTGCTCCCACCTCGCCAAACGGCAGGTTGCGGCTGGCGTTGGCCGGCACCGTCGGGGTCAACGGCGCCTGCGCGGCGGCCACCGCACGCTGCGGGCTGTCATCACGCTGGGCGACGCGCGCGGCCTGCTGGCTGCGGGTCGCGCTGGCGCGACGGCTGTCCTGGCGGCGGCTGGCCGCGGCCATTGCCACCGCCGGCGCAGCCGCCACGGCCATCGCTGCGGTATCCACCGACGCCTCGGTGACCGCAGCCGGGCCGCTCGGCGCCGGCGCCAGTTCAGCCTGGCTGGCGATCACCTGCGGTGCCAGCGGCTCGCCGGGGGCGGCCTCCTGAAGCTTCTCGCCGCCCATGAACAGGGCCACGGCAGCGACCGAGGCGGCCAGTGCGGCACCACCGCCCCAGGCCCGCCAGCCGCTGCGACGCGCCTGGCGGCGCGGCTCGGCCTGCGGTGCCGGTTCGGCCGCGATGGCAGCCGCCACGGCGGCACTGAAGCCGGCCGGGGCCAGTGCCGGGGCCTGCCCGCGCATCACGTCGCCCAGCAGCTGCCAGCGTTCCTGGCAACCCGCCAGCTCCGGATCATGCTCCATGCGGCGCAACAGGAAGCGCGCTTCATCGGCGCCCAGCTCGCCGTCGACCAGGGCCGACAGCTGTTCGCGGTGGCGCTGGTCCAGGCGCTGCCCGGCAGGGGATTGATGGTTCTGCGATTCGTTGAACGGATTGCTGGTCAGATTGCTGGTCATACGCGGCTCTTCTCACGGGTGGCGCTGCCGATGTCCAACAGCGGCCGGAGTTCGGTGTCGATCGCCTCGCGCGCCCGGAAGATCCGTGAACGCACGGTGCCGATCGGGCACCCCATCTTCTGCGCGATATCCTCGTAGCTCAGGCCTTCCACCTCGCGCAGGGTGATCGCCAACCGGAGTTCCTCCGGCAGCGCGTTGACGGCCTTCATCACCGTCTGTTCCAGCTCCTGGCGCATCAACTCGCGTTCGGGCGTGTCGGTATCGCGCAGGCGCGTACCGCTGTCGAACTGTTCGGCGTCGCCGATGTCGATGTCATCGGTCGGCGGCCGTCGATTGTGTGAAGCCAGGTAGTTTTTGGCGGTATTCACGGCGATTCGATGCAACCAGGTTGAGAACTGGGCATCACCACGGAAACTTCCGATCGCGCGGTACGCACGGATGAAAGTGTCCTGGGCGACGTCCTGACATTCGCTCCAGTCGGCGATGTAGCGACCGACGAGGGCCACGACCCGATGCTGGTACTTGCGCACCAGGACATCGAACGCCGCGCTCTCACCGCGCTGCACACGCCGGACCAGTTCCAGATCCAGCTCCTGTGGTGTATCAACCTCGGCCATGAGGGGCCGCACTCCTGTCAGCCCAACCGACGTCGGGCAATGAGACTGCCAATCCCGGGAAAAGTTCAGTCGCCGATCACCCGGCGCCGCACCAGCTTTTAACCACCGTTCCGTTAGCGTCCCGGTCCACGGCCATGGATCCGGGGTCGCCACTCCCCTGCTATTGGGATTTGACGCGGGGGAAACAACCTCTGGATCATAGCCGCTTCTCCATACACAACCGGATGGAACGTCCATGCTTTCAGGCTTCGATGGTCTCCGCTTCAGCCACTGGCACCCCGAGATCCGCGACGACGGCGTGGTGGTTCTCTCCCTGGATCGTCAGGACAGCAGCGTCAACGCGATGTCGCAGGACGTGCTGCTGGAACTGGGCGACCTGCTTGAGCGCATCGCGCTGGACCCGCCGAAGGGCGTGGTGATCCAGTCGCTGAAGAAGGCCGGCTTCATCGCTGGCGCGGACCTGAAGGAATTCCAGGAATTCGACCGCCGCGGCACCGTCAATGATGCAATCCGCCGCGGCCAGGCCACCTACCAGAAGCTGGCCGAGCTGCCCTGCCCGACCGTGGCGGCCATCCACGGCCACTGCCTCGGCGGCGGTACCGAGCTGGCGCTGGCCTGCCGCTACCGCGTGGCCTCCAATGACAGCAGCACCCGCATCGGCCTGCCGGAAACCCAGCTGGGCATCTTCCCGGGCTGGGGCGGCAGCGCGCGCCTGCCGCAGCTGGTGGGCGCCCCGGCGGCGATGGACATGATGCTGACCGGCCGTACCCTGTCGGCCTCGGCGGCACGCGGTATCGGCCTGGTCGACAAGGTGGTTGCGCCGGCGGTCGTGCTCGACACCGCCGTCGCGCTGGCGCTGTCCGGCACCACCCGTCCGTTCAAGCAGCGTGCGCTGGCCTGGGCCACCAATACCTGGCCGGCACGCCAGCTGCTGGCGCCGCAGATGGTCAAGCAGGTCGCGCGCAAGGCCAAGAAGGACCAGTACCCGGCGCCGTACGCGCTGATCAGCACCTGGCAGCGCAGCGGCGGCAAGCCGATCCAGGCGCGCCTGGATGCCGAACGCCGCGCAGTGGTGAAGCTGGCCAGCACGCCGACCGCGCGCAACCTGATCCGCATCTTCTTCCTGACCGAGCGCCTGAAGGGCCTGGGCGGCGGTGATTCCGGCATCCGGCACGTGCACGTGGTCGGTGCCGGCGTGATGGGCGGCGACATCGCTGCGTGGGCCGCCTACAAGGGCTTCGAAGTGACCCTGCAGGACCGCGAGCAGCGATTCATCGACCCGGCCATGGAGCGTGCGCAGGCACTGTTCGCCAAGAAGGTGCGCGACGACAGCAAGCGCCCGGCGGTGGCCGCGCGCCTGCGTGCCGACCTGGACGGCAACGGCGTGGCCGAGGCCGATCTGGTGATCGAGGCCATCATCGAGAACCCGGAGGCCAAGCGTGCGCTGTACCAGACGCTGGAGCCGAAGATGAAGCACGACGCGTTGCTGACCACCAACACCTCGTCGATTCCGCTGGTGGAACTGCGCGACCACATCCAGCGCCCGGCGCAGTTCGCCGGCCTGCACTACTTCAACCCGGTGGCGCAGATGCCGCTGGTGGAAATCATCCATCACGACGGCATGGCGCCGGAAACCGAGCGCCGCCTGGCCGCGTTCTGCAAGGCGCTGGGCAAATTCCCGGTGCCGGTGGCCGGCAGCCCGGGCTTCCTGGTCAACCGCGTGCTGTTCCCGTACATGCTGGAAGCGGCCACCGCGTATGCCGAAGGCATTCCAGGCCCGGTGATCGACAAGGCCGCGGTGAAGTTCGGCATGCCGATGGGCCCGATCGAACTGATCGACACCGTCGGCCTGGACGTGGCCGCCGGTGTCGGCCGTGAACTGGCGCCGTTCCTGGGCCTGCAGATTCCGGCGGCGCTGCAGACGGTGGAACCGGACAAGCGCGGCAAGAAGGATGGCCAGGGCATCTACACCTGGGAGAACGGCAAGCCGAAGAAGCCGGACGTGGCCAGCGATTACCAGGCCCCGGCCGACCTGGAGGACCGCCTGATCCTGCCGCTGCTGAACGAAGCAGTGGCCTGCCTGCACGAAGGCGTGGTGGCCGATGCGGACCTGCTGGATGCCGGCGTGATCTTCGGTACCGGCTTCGCACCGTTCCGCGGCGGTCCCATCCAGCACATCCGTGCGGTGGGTGCCGATGCGATCGTCGAGCGGCTGAAGGCGTTGCAGCAGCGCCATGGCGATCGTTTCGCGCCGCGCCCGGGCTGGGACAACCCGGCCCTGCGCGAACCGGTGGTGTGAGTTGATCGGCCGGGCCTGCGGCCCGGCACCCGCTGGATCAAAAGCCAAAGCCAGAGCCGGAGCAACAGCCGGCTCTGGCTTTTCTGTTTGGGTGGGTGGGGAGGTGTCGGATTGCGGGGACGCCGTGAACCCATCCATG
>NZ_JASJSU010000123.1:0-11582 GCF_030237045.1 Stenotrophomonas maltophilia group sp. Smal17 | reverse complement strand
GCGGGGGCCCCCCCACGCCCCTCAGATCGGGTTGCTGTCGAGGAACGCGCGGATTTCCGGCACCAGCACGTCGTGCTTGTCTTCCAGCACGTAATGGCCGGCGTCCTCGAAGGCATGCACCTGGGCCTGCGGCAGCGCCGCCTGGAAGCCCTTCAGGAAATGATGGTCGAACACGAAGTCGCGCAGGCCCCAGCCGAGGAAGGCCGGGCGGTCGGCGAACGACGGCAGCGCCTTGCCAGCGCGCTCCAGCAGCGACCAGGCCTTGTCGGCCGGTGACAGCGGGATGTCCTGCATGAAGCGGATGGTGCTGATGCGGTTGGCGTAGCTGTTGTACGGCGACACATAGGCACGGCGCACATCGGCCGGCATCTTGCGCTCCACGCCCAGCCACGAGGCGCCGGACGAGAAGGCATTGAAGGTGCGGATGATCCACTCACCGATCTTCCAGTGGCGGCCCAGCGCGATCTGCCACGGCATCTTCTTCGCCGCCGGCATCGGGAACGCAGCAGTGTTGAGCACCACCAGGCGCTTCACCTGCTCGTGGTGCGACAGCGCCCAGCCGAAACCGATCATGCCGCCCCAGTCGTGCACGGCCAGGGTCACCGGGCCGGTGATGCCCAGATGCTTCAGCAGCGCATCGAGGTCGTCCACGCGCGACTGCAGGGTGTATTCGTAGCGGCTGTCGTCCGGCTTGTCCGACAGGCCCATGCCGATGTGGTCCGGCACGATGCAGCGGTACTTGTCCGACAGGCCGGCCACCAGCGTGCGCCAGTAGTAGCTCCACGACGGATTGCCGTGCACCATCACCACCACTTCGCCGTCGCGCGGGCCTTCGTCGAGTTAGTTCATCGACAGGCCGGGGCGCACGTCGAAACGCTGCGGGTGGGCGGGGTAACCGGGAAGATCGCGCATGCGGAGCACCTAGGGAGAATCGCGGCGCGGTATAGAGCCGAGCCGATGTTCGGCTGCTCTCCGGTCCGCTGCGGAAGAGCCGCGCTGCGCGCGTGAGCCGAGCATGGCTCGGCTCTACAGGAGGTCGGGCAGCGGGCTGCTTACCAGACCACTTCAGCCATCGAGCAGTTCAGGCCCGAGCCGATGCCCAGAAGCGCGATGCGATCGCCCTTCTTCAGCTTGCCCAGCTGCTTGAGCTTGCTCAGCACGATCGGCACCGAGGCCGGACCAATGTTGCCGTGCTCGCCGAAGATGGTCATGACCTTCTTCGGGTCGATGCCGAAGTTCTTGATGAACGCAGCGGTGTGCGGCTGGCTGACCTGGTGGATCACGAACTGGTCCAGCTCTTCCACGGCCCAGCCCAAGGCGATCTTGGCGGCGGTGAAGGTCTTCTGCGCCAGCTTGATGCCTTCGATCAGCAGCAGGCGGGTGTCGGTGACCATGCGGTCCAGGTTGCCCAGGCACAGCTGGTTCCACTCGGTGGCCGAGCGAGTCACGCCGCCCTTGTAGCGCGGTGCGTCCGGCACCAGTTCCGAGCGCGCCATCACCATCGCGGCGGCGCCCGAACCGGTGGTCAGCGCGGCCAGCTCGTTGCGGAAATCGTCGGCGGTGACGTCCGGGGCGGTCATGCGCTCCAGGGTCTTCTCGTACACCAGGTTGGCGGTCTCGCCATCCACCACCAGCGCGTAGTCGATGTCACCGCGCTCGATCATGCGCGCGGCGATATCCATGCCGTTGATGAAGGCCAGGCAGGCATTGGCGACGTCGAAGGTCATGCACTCGTCGCTGACGCCCAGGTTGCCCGAGACGATCGACGCCGTGGACGGCTCCAGGTAATCGCGGCTGACCGAGGTGTTGACCAGCAGGCCGACCTGGGTCGCGGTGATACCCGCGTCTTCCAGCGCCTTGCGCCCGGCCATGGTGGCCGCATCGGAGGCCAGCACGCCGTTGTCCCACAGGCGGCGCGCGTGGATGCCGGCGATGTCGCCGAGCACGTCGGTGCGGATACCCAGGCGGTCCAGCGTCGGCTGCAGCCGCTCGTTGATTTCCTTGGTCGTCAGCGTATGCGGCGCGTCGACGTGTGCCAGGCCGGCGATCGAGACATTCTTGAAGAGCATCGAGGTTAGCGCCAAGGCTCAGGCAAAAGGGGGCGCTATTCTATAACTCCCGGGCTTTCACCGCATCTTTACGAATTCAGGCTTGCCCGTATGGTGAAGCGTTCAGCGCGGCGGGCACTGGAATGCGGCGAAGCGCTGGCTGCCATCGGCGGGGGCCGCAGCGGCCTGCACTGCATTGGCGCCGGCACTCGGGGCCTCGTTGCGGGCCAGGGTTTCCAGCTCTTCCTGCACGCGCAGCGGGTTGCGGTTGTAGAAGCCGACCTTGCTCTTCACGGTGACCACCACCTCGCCCTTGGCGATGCAGCCGGCCGGAACCGGGCCTGCCGGCAGCACGCGGGTCGCCTTGCCGGCCGGTTCGATCGGCACCCAGGTGCAGGCAGTGACGGTGAGCAGCAGGGAGGAAAGCAGCAGAACGCGCATGGGCAGATCCTGGAAGGGTATGGGGGGGATTCTGCCTGAACAGCCTGAATCGGGGGTAGCCGGGCTCGGGGTCGGATCCCCCGCAGGGGGCTCTGACCCCGTCTTCGGGTCAGGCGTTGCCGGCCAGCGGCCGGCACTACCGGGGCAGGCCTGCCCGCCGTGGCGGGCAGGCGCATCCCTTATTTCTTGACCGGGTTGCCTTCGGCGTCGATCACCGTCACCTCGCCCAGGTTCAGCGCGCGCACGGCCGCTTCGGTCTGCTTCAGGTCACCCACGACCACCCAGGTCAGCGCCTGCGGCTTGATCTCGGCGGCGGCCTGCTGCACCTGCGCCGGGGTCATCGCCTCGATCTCCGCCTTGCGGCGCAGCACATAGTCGTCCGGGCGCTTGAACTGCACGATCGAACCGATCGTCGACGCCACCGCGCTGGCGGTCTCGTAGGCACCGGGCAGGCTCAGGGTCTGGATGTTGCGGATGCGGTTGACCTCGGCGGCGGTGGCCGGCTTGCTGCCATCGGCGAACGCGGCGATTTCCTTGCGCATTTCCGCCATCGCCGGGCCGGTCTTGTCGATCTGCACCGGCGCACTGGCCATCCACGGACGCTGGCCCACCGAATTGACCGCGCTGCTGCGCGCACCGTATGACCAGTGCTTGTCCTCGCGCAGGTTCATGTTCAGGCGCGAGGTGAAGTCACCGCCGATCACGCCGTTGGCGATGTCGAAGCGGGTCGAGCTGGTGGCGCTTGATGGCGGCACCACCTGGCCGGCGAACAGGTTGGCCTGCACCGCACCCGGCTGGTCGATCAGGAACACGCGCGGGCCCTTCGGCAGCGCGACGTCGGTGGCGGCCTTCACCTGCGGGGCATCGCCACTGGCCTTCCAGTCGCCCAGCTGCTTGTCCAGCAGCGGCACGATCTCGGCCAGCGTGGTGTCACCGACCACGATCAGGGTGCCGTTCTGCGGGCGCAGCCAGTCGTGGTGGAAGTCGACCAGGTCTTCGCGGGTCAGGCCGTTGATCGCCGCTTCGTCACCGCTGCCGGTGAACGGAATGGCGTACGGGTGGCCCTTGCCGTACAGCAACGGCGGCAGCACGCGCATCGCCACCGCACCCGGGTTGACCTTCTCCTGCTGGATGCCGGCGATCCAGGTCGCCCGGACCCGGTCGATCTCGCCCTGCTCGAAGCGCGGCTCGCGCAGCAGGTCGCGGTACAGCGCCAGCGACGGAGCCAGGTTCTCCTTCAGCGCGGACAGGTCCACGCTCATCGAATCCAGGCCGGCCGAGGCATCCAGGCTGGCGCCCAGTGCGTCGGCAGCATCGGCGAAGGCCAGCGAACCCAGCTTGCCGGCGCCTTCGGTCATCAGGCTCATGGTGAAGTTGGCGGTGCCCGGCTTGCGTCCCTGGTCGGCGCTGAAGCCGCCCGGGAACTGGTAGCTGAACTGCACCACCGGGATTTCATGGCGTTCGGCCAGGATCACCTGGGTGCCGTTCTTCAGCGTGGCACGCTGCAGCGCCGGGAACTTCAGCTGCGGGAACTCGCGGGTCTGCGGCACGCCGGCCTTGCGGTCCACCTGCTCGGGCAGGGTGCTGTACTTCGGGTCCACCGCAGGCACGGTGAACGGCTTCGGCGTCTGGCTCGGTTCTTCCTTCAACGCCACGCGCTCACCCGGCTCGATCACCAGGGTGTGGCTGCCCTTGTCCAGCCACTGCGCGCCCAGACGGCTCAGATCGGCGGCCGTGGCCTTGTCGATGTTGGCCAGCGAAGTGCGGAAACAGCCGGGGTCGCCGGTGAACACGGCGCACTCGGCCAGCGCGTCGGCCTTGCCGCCAAAACCACCGATGCGCTCGATGCCGCGGATGAAACCGGCGCGGGCGCCGGTCTTGGCGCGTTCAAGTTCGGCCGCGGTCGGACCCTGCTTGATCAGCCGGTCCAGTTCCTCATCGATGATCTTCTCGACCTTGGCCGGGTCCTGGCCCTGCTTCACGGTCGCCACGATCACGAAGTTGGAGCCCAGCTGCGAGGTCGACAGGCCCGAACCGATGCTGTCCACCAGCTTGTCCTGGTGCTGCAGGCGCTGGCTCAGGCGCGAGGACTTGGCGCCACCGAGTACCTGCGCGAACAGCTGCAGCTGATCGATATCGGTGGTGCCGACCTGCGGCACGTTCCAGGCGCGGTAGATGCGTGGCTGCGGCACCTTGTCGGTCATCGTCTCGCGGCTGTCGGCACTGCGCTTGGCCACGTTCACCGCCGGCTGCGCCATGGTCGGACCGGCCGGGATGCTGCCGAAGTACTTGGCGACCTTCTCCTTGGCGGTGGCCAGGTCGATGTCACCGGCCAGCACCAGCACTGCATTGTTCGGGCCATACCAGGTGCGGAACCAGGTCTTCACGTCGTCCAGCGAGGCCGCGTTGAGATCGTTCATCGAACCGATCACACCGTGGTGGTACGGGTGGCCGACCGGGTACAGCGCCTTGTTGATCTGGTCCCAGGCCTGGCCATAGGGCTGGTTCTCGCCCTGGCGCTTCTCGTTCTGCACCACGCCACGCTGCTCGTCCAGCGCCGCCTGGTCGATCGCACCGACCAGATGGCCCATGCGGTCCGATTCCATCCACAGCGCCATGTCCAGCGCGGTGGTCGGCACGTTCTCGAAGTAGTTGGTGCGATCGGTATTGGTGGTGCCGTTCTGGTTGGTGGCACCGACCTGCTTGAACGGCTCGAAGTACTCGCCGTCGTGGTTTTCGCTGCGCTGGAACATCAGGTGTTCGAACAGGTGCGCGAAGCCGGTGCGGCCGGCCGGTTCGTCCTTGCTGCCCACGTGGTACCAGACGTTGACCGCCACGATCGGCGCCTTGCGATCGGTATGCACGATCACCCGCAGGCCGTTCGGCAGGGTGAACTGCTCATACGGGATATCGACCCTGGCCGGGGCAGCCGGCTTGGCGGCCAGCACAGGGGTGGGCGCAAGCGTGCCCAGGGCGGTGCTGAGGGCGACAGCCAGCAATGCAGCGCGCGGGCGAAGGGCGAGAGACATATCCGGATCCTTGGTCACGTAGGTGAACCCCGATCCTAGCGTGCGCACGCAGCGGCAGGAATCGGTCGCCAGTCACTGGGGGTGTTTGCCCTGATGCGCCATTTCGGCCCCTCGCTGCGGCCTTCTGGCAGGTCACATGCGGCGGCAACCCGCGTCCGGACAGTGTCCGTCGCCCATCGAATGGACAGGTGTCCGCCCAGCGGACACTTTTCAGATCGGAAAAAGCCTTTCAAATCAATCACTAAAAGTTGGCACGGGGATTGCTTGGTATTTCCTGCGCCAGGAAGGGCTTCAGACGCAAGGTGACTGAAGACTGAACAAATGCAGGAAATCGAAAATTTTCCTTGCAAGCCCAGAATCGGTGTACTACCTTACTACCACACCACTGATCACCAACACTAAACAGGCCCCGTCATGAACGCCAAGACCATTGCCATCGCCATCGCCCTGATTGCCGGCACCGCGGTTGTTTCGTCGGTGCAGGCCTCCGAATCCATCAAGACCCTGTCCACCGTGCAGGTCCGCCCGGCCGCCGACCAGCTGGCCCAGCAGGCCTGGGAACAGGCCAGCGGCATCCCGACCCTGGCCACCGTGGAGGTGCGCCCGAGCGCCGACCAGCTGGCCGAGCGCAACGGCTACGCCGCCACTCCGGTCGCCGCCGCGATGCCGATCACCACGTTGGCCTCGGTGGAAGTGCGCCCCAGCCTGGAGCAGCGCGTCGCCCTGGCCGCCGAACTGGAAGCCCAGCGCTACGCCGCCACCCTGGCCGCCGCCGCTACCAACGTTGCCCACTCGGTCATCGTCAACCTGCCGGCCCTGCAGGTGCGCCCGAGCGCTGCCGACCTGCAGGCCCTGGCCAGCGAAACCGCCCAGGTCCTGCTGCGCCCGTAACCGGTGTCGCCCTGCCCCGTGCAGGGCGTGCGCCGTAAAGGCGGCGGCCGTCGCAGGTACACTGCGCCGATGAATGCCGCGCCCCAGTTCCACGTGATCCTGTTCCAACCGGAAATCCCGCCCAACACGGGCAATGTGATCCGTCTCTGCGCCAACACCGGCGCGCAGCTGCACCTGGTCGAGCCGCTCGGCTTCGCACTGGAAGACAAGCAGCTCAAGCGCGCCGGGCTGGACTACCACGAGTACTCGCGCCTGCAGGTGCACCCGGACTTGGACACCGCGCTGGCGCGGATCGCGCCCAAGCGGCTGTTCGCCCTGAGTACCCGGGCCAGCGTGCGTTATGACAGCGTGGCCTTTGAAGATGGCGATGCGTTCCTGTTCGGACCGGAAAGCCGCGGCCTGCCGCAGGACGTACTCGATGCTTTGCCCGATGGCGCCCGCCTGCGCCTGCCGATGCGGCCGGACAATCGAAGCCTCAATCTTTCCAACACCGTCGCCGTGGTGATGTACGAGGCCTGGCGCCAGCATGGGTTTGCCGGCGGCGCGTAACGCCACGCGTCTCTCTTCTGCCTAATTGCTGTGGCGGGCGCATGCGTTCATGGGCGTTACTTTTCTTTCCGCGCGGAAAGAAAAGTAACCAAAAGAAACGCGCCGCCATCCGCGAGCCGGTGCTACGCACCGGTACCCTGCGCTCCTCGGCCCGCCGGGGGACGGCGCGGAACTCGCTGCGCTCAAACATCCGCGCCTCTTCGCCCCCGCCGGACCTGCGGTGCTCGGCTCGCTTCAAGGCGGACCCAACAGCCGCGCAGTAGATCCACACCATGCGTGGATGTCTTCCGCCTGGATCAATCAGGAGCGGGCGCCATCTCGTTGCCTGGAACGCGCGCGATTGCCCACAGAAGAAAACTCCAGACCATCAATATCAGCATGCGTGCCGCACAAGCCCAAGCCCGTTGCCGTAGGGTCGATCCCGCCGGATGAGACTCTCAGCGCACCTGCATGTTTCTCGATAGCCACGGTGCCTAGTTCGGACTGATGAATCAGCCTTCCGCCTTCTGGCTTCATATGCAGCACAAAGGAGCAGACGTGCTGCATCGCCTGGGTACTGTGCAGCTCAACCCTATAGCCCAGTGATTCTTCGACAATTAACAAGCTGTCCCTGAACCCATCGCGGCAACTACGTCCGCTGCCAGGTTCGGTACACAGATCGCTCGCCTGCGAATAGCTACCTGCCCAGGCCCCATCATCCCTGTTGCCTGCCCACGCCATCTGCAGCACGGAGGCTTGGAAAAGCAGCGAGAGACACAGCAGCCTTACAGCGGGATTGTTCTTCATTCAGCTTGCATCTCCGGATAGGCGTCTCATGTCGCCCACCCTACTCGGCAACGCCGGCCAGCGGCCGGCACTACCGGTGCACTCAGAACGCGTTGATGCCGGTCAGTTCGCGGCCGATCACCAGCTGGTGCACGGTCTCGGTGCCTTCATAGGTGATCACCGATTCCAGGTTCAGCGCGTGGCGGATCGCCACGTGCTCGGTGGTGATGCCCGCGCCGCCGAGCAGATCGCGACACTCGCGGGCGATGTCGATCGCCATGCGGCAGTTGTTCCACTTGGCCAGGCTGACCTGCTGCGGCTGCAGCTGGCCCGCTTCCTTCAACCGCCCCAGCTGCAGCGCCAGCAGCTGCGCGGTGGTGATGCGGCGGGCCATCTCGGCCAGCTTGATCTGCGCGCTCTGCGTGGCCGCCAACGGGCGCCCGAACAGCACGCGCTCCTTGGCATAGCCCAGTGCTTCATCCAGGCAGGCGATGGCCGCGCCGATCGGGCCCCAGCTGATGCCGAAGCGGGCCTGGGTCAGGCAGCCCAGCGGCCCCTTCAGGCCCTTCACGTTCGGCAGGCGATGGCTGTCGGGCACGCGCACGTCGTCGAAGAACAGCGCACCGGTCAGCGACGCGCGCAGGCTCATCTTGTGCTTGATTTCCTGGGTGGTGAAGCCGGCCATGCCCTTCTCCAGCACGAAGCCCTGGATGCCGTCCTCGGTCTGCGCCCAGACGATGGCCAGGTCGGCCACCGGGCCGCTGGTGATCCACATCTTGCTGCCGCTGATCCGCCAGTCACTGCCGTCGCGCACCGCACGGGTCTTCATGCTGGCCGGATCGGAACCGCCGTGCGCCTCGGTCAGGCCGAAGCAGCCGATCAGTTCGCCGCGCGCCATCGCCGGCAACCACTGCTGGCGCTGTTCCTCGCTGCCATAGGCGTAGATCGGGTACATGCACAGCGAGCTCTGCACCGAAACGAAGCTGCGCAGGCCCGAGTCGCCACGCTCCAGCTCCTGGCAGATCAGGCCGTAGCTGACCGCACCGAGGCCACCGCCGCCGTATTCGGCCGGCAGGGTGGCGCCGAGCAGGCCCAGCGATGCGATCTCCGGCACCAGTTCAGATGGAAAACGGGCCTGGTCAAAGGCATCGCCGATGATCGGCAGCACCCGCTCGTTGGTGAAGCGGGCGACGCTCTCCTGCACCGCGCGCTCTTCCTCGTTGAGCAGGGAACGGACATCGAACAGATCGTACGGATGCAAAGCCATGGCACTCACGCGCAGTCAGGACCGGGCCATTGTCGGTCATCCGGGCAGAGCGTGCCGACCCAGGTCGGCACCCACCAGAGCGGCGGCCCTACGCTGCAATGCAGCAATCGGGATGTGAACATCGGCGATCTAGCTCGATCACGCGCGGCCCGGTACCCTGACACATTCAAACAACCGTTTCGCTCGTGGCTGCACGCGCGATTTCCAGGCACCGCCGGTGGCCCCGATGCCGGCCCTACCCACGAGTCATGCAATCGATGAGCGCTGAAGCCAACGCCCTGCCCCCGCGTGAAGTAATGGAGTTCGACGTGGTGATCGTCGGCGCCGGCCCCGCCGGCCTGGCCACCGCGATCCGCCTGCGCCAACGCGCGATCGAAGCCGGTCGCGAACTGTCGGTCTGCGTGCTGGAGAAGGGCTCCGAGCCGGGCGCGCATGTGCTGTCCGGTGCGGTGATGGACCCGCGTGCACTGACCGAGCTGTTCCCGGACTGGGCCGAGCGCGGCGCGCCGCTGAAGCAGAAGGTCACCCGCGACGAATTCCTGTTCCTCAGCGAAACCGGCGCACGCAGCACGCCCAACGCGCTGCTGCCGGAGTGCTTCCACAACGAAGGCAACTACATCATCAGCCTGGGCGAAGTGACCCGTTGGCTGGCGCAGCAGGCCGAGGCGCTGGAAGTGGCGATCTTCCCCGGCTTCGCCGCCGCCGAGGTGCTGTATGGCGACAACGGTGAAGTGATCGGCGTAGCCACCGGCGACATGGGCATCGAGAAGGACGGCAGCATCGGCCCGGCCTTCGAGCGTGGCATGGCGTTGCAGGCCAAGTACACGATCTTCGCTGAAGGCGCGCGCGGCCACCTCGGCCGCCAGCTGATCGCCCGTTACAAGCTGGACGAAGGCAAGGACCCGCAAGCCTACGGCATCGGCATCAAGGAGCTGTGGCAGATCGACCCGGCCAAGCATGAGCCGGGCCTGGTGGTGCACGCCGCCGGCTGGCCGCTGGACAACGACACCTATGGCGGCGCGTTCCTGTACCACGCTGACGGCGGCAAGGTTGCCATCGGCTACGTGGTCGGCCTGGACTACAGGAACCCGTGGCTGAGCCCGTTCGAGGAATTTCAGCGCTTCAAGACCCACCCGTCCATCCGCAAGCACCTGGAAGGTGGCACCCGCATCGGTTACGGCGCGCGCGCCATCACCGCCGGTGGCCTGATGTCGCTGCCGAAGACGGTGTTCCCCGGTGGCGCACTGGTCGGCTGCGAGGCCGGCTACCTCAACGTCAGCCGCATCAAGGGCAGCCACGCCGCGATCAAGACCGGCATGTTGTGCGCCGATGCGGCCTTCGATGCGCTGGCTGCCGACCGCCAGCACGATGAACTGGACGCCTACCCGAAGGCGTTCGAAGCCAGCTGGCTGTTCACCGAACTGCAGCAGGCCAAGAACTTCAAGCAGTGGTTCAAGAAGGGCCAGACCGTGGCCACGCTGATGACCGGCATCGAGCAGTGGCTGCTGCCCAAGCTGGGCGTGCGCAACCCACCGTGGACCCTGCGCCACAGCACCCCGGACCACGCCTGCCTGGAGCCGGCGGCCAAGCACACCCGCATCGCCTACCCGAAGCCGGATGGCGTGCTGACCTTCGACCGCCTCAGCTCGGTGTTCCTGAGCAGCACCAACCACGACGAGAACCAGCCCAGCCACCTGACGCTGAAGGACGCCAGCATTCCGGTGAAGGTGAACCTGGCCGAGTACGCCGGCCCGGAAGCACGCTACTGCCCGGCCGGCGTGTACGAGTTCGTCGGCGAGGCCGACAACGCGCGGCTGCAGATCAACGCGCAGAACTGCGTGCACTGCAAGACCTGCGACATCAAGGACCCGACCCAGAACATCGTCTGGGTGACCCCGCAGGGCGGCGGCGGCCCGAACTACTCGGGCATGTGACCGCCACGGGCTGCGACCGCGTGTCGCAGCCCGGTCGTTTCCGCGCACCGCTATCCTGCCCGCCCATGCGCGCCTTCAACCTGCTCACCATCGTTGCCATGGCACTGGCGGCCACGGCCTGCCAGCGCCCGGGCGCCGCACCGGCCACGCCCGAACAGGCCCACCAGCAGGCCATGCAGCGCGCGTTCGAGCTGTGCGCCGGTTGCCATACCGTTCAGCCTGGCGGGATCCATCGCTTCGGGCCGAACCTGCATGGCGTGATCGGTCGCCGTGCAGGCAGCCTGCCCGACTACGGCTATTCCGACGGCATGCGCCGCGCCGACATCACCTGGACCGCGCAGACCCTGGATGCATTCCTGCAGTCGCCCACCCACCTGGTGCCGGGCACGCGCATGTACAACGCCTTCCCCAGCGCCGAACGCCGCGCGTTGGTGATTGCCTACCTGCAGCAGCAGTCGGCTCAGTGAGCCAGCCGCTGAAGCTGTTGCTGCAGCCGGGCCACGAACGCCGCGACCGCAGCGAACAGCGGCGCCGGATCGGTTTCGGTTGCGTCCTGCAGGCGCTCGACCAGCGCATTGGCCTGGCCCGCCAGCACGCCCGCCCCCACCGCCCCGAGGCCGCCGGCCTGGCGATGCAGGTGCAGCGCCGCGGCCGCACG
>NZ_JASJSU010000122.1:0-11622 GCF_030237045.1 Stenotrophomonas maltophilia group sp. Smal17 | reverse complement strand
CACCGGAAGAGGTAATGGGTAGGTGCCGACCGTTGGTCGGCACACCGGCCAGGTTCATGAGGTTGCCGGCCAGCGGCCGGCACTACCACTACGCCGCGACCGGTGCCTGCGGTGGTGAGGACGGGCTGTTGCCGTTGTCGTCCGGATGACCGTCATCGTTCCCGGCCTCGTCGCGCCAGCGCCAGTCGGCCAGCGTCAGCGGATCCAGGCCATAGGCGATGCGCGCCTTGTCGCATTGCGGGCTGGCCTTGCCGTACTCCCACGACGCATCCACCTCGCGGCACACGCTGGGCCGGTTGGGGTGGATGGTGCAGCGTGAATACACGCCGATCTGCGCATCCAGCGCCACGCAGCGCACCGGCTTGGAGTGGGTGCCGCGCATGCACAGGCGATGCGGGTCGAGCACCTCGGTGAGCTGGTGCGGCACGCCGCCGGGAGTGACCTCGTCCGATTCCATCCAGTGGAAGGCCACGCGGTACTGAGTGCAGCAGGCGCCGCAGGTCATGCAGGGATGTTGCATGGGCAAGCCGCCTCGGGCGGCAGTCGGAATCAGGAACGAGGGTGCGGATTTTCCACGAAGTGGGCCGCCGCGCAAGAAATTCCGTAAGCGGCGACAATGAACGGATGAACGGACCCTGCAACATTGCGGCCCGCCTGCCTGAACTGGCTCGCGAACGCCCCGACCAGATCGCCATCCGCTGCCCCGGCCGCCGCGGTGCCGGCAATGGCATGGCGGCCTATGACGTGACCCTGGACTACCGCCAGCTGGACGCCCGCAGCGATGCCATGGCGGCCGGCCTGGCCGTCTACGGCATCGGCCGCGGCGTGCGCACGGTGGTGATGGTGCGGCCGTCGCCGGAGTTCTTCCTGCTGATGTTCGCGCTGTTCAAGCTGGGCGCGGTGCCGGTGCTGGTCGACCCGGGCATCGACAGGCGCGCGCTGAAGCAGTGCCTGGACGAGGCGCAGCCGGAGGCCTTCATCGGCATCCCGCTGGCGCATGTGGCGCGGCTGGCGCTGCGCTGGGCGCCTTCGGCCACCCGCCTGGTCACTGTCGGCCGCCGCCTCGGCTGGGGTGGAACCACCCTGGCCGCGCTCGAGCGCGCAGGCGCCAACGGTGGGCCGATGCTGGCCGGCACCGATGGCGAGGACATGGCGGCGATCCTGTTCACCAGCGGCTCCACCGGCGTGCCCAAGGGCGTGGTCTACCGTCACCGACATTTCGTCGGCCAGATCCAGCTGCTGGGCAGCGCGTTCGGCATGGAAGCCGGTGGGGTGGACCTGCCGACCTTCCCGCCGTTTGCGCTGTTCGATCCGGCGCTGGGCCTGACCTCGGTGATCCCGGACATGGACCCGACGCGGCCGGCACAGGCCGATCCGGCGCGATTGCACGACGCCATCCAGCGCTTCGGCGTGACCCAGCTGTTCGGTTCACCGGCCCTCATGCGCGTGCTGGCCAGGCATGGCCGGCCGCTGCCGACCGTGACCCGGGTGACCTCGGCCGGTGCGCCGGTGCCGCCGGACGTGGTCGCCACCATCCGCCGCCTGCTGCCGGCCGATGCGCAGTTCTGGACCCCGTATGGCGCCACCGAGTGCCTGCCGGTGGCCGTGGTTGAAGGCCGCGAGCTGGAGCGCACCCGCGCCGCCACCGAGGCCGGCGCCGGCACCTGCGTGGGCAGCGTGGTGGAGCCGAACGAGGTGCGCATCATCGCCATCGATGATGCCCCGCTGCCGGACTGGGGGCAGGCACGCGTGCTGGCCACCGGTGAGGTGGGCGAGATCACCGTGGCCGGACCGACCACCACCGACAGCTATTTCAACCGCCCGCAGGCGACCGCGGCAGCGAAGATCAGCGAAACCCTGGCCGATGGCAGCATCCGCATCGTGCACCGCATGGGCGACGTAGGGTACTTCGATGCACAGGGCCGCCTGTGGTTCTGCGGGCGCAAGACGCAGCGCGTGGAAACCGCACGCGGGCCGCTGTACACCGAGCAGGTCGAGCCGGTGTTCAACACCGTCGCTGGCGTGGCGCGCAGCGCGCTGGTCGGTGTTGGCGCCGCAGGTGCGCAGGTGCCGGTGCTGTGCGTGGAACTGCAGCGTGGCCAGTCCGACAGCCCGGCACTGCAGGAAGCACTGCGCGCTCACGCAGCAGCCCGCGTGCCTGAGGCCGGCCTGCAGCACTTCCTGGTGCATCCGGCCTTCCCCGTCGATATCCGTCACAACGCCAAGATCGGCCGCGAGAAGCTCGCCGTCTGGGCCAGCGCCGAACTGGAGAAGCGCGCATGAAGATCCTGGTCACCGGTGGGGGTGGTTTCCTTGGCCAGGCGCTGTGCCGCGGGCTGGTCGAACGCGGCCACCAGGTGCTGGCGTTCAACCGCAGCCACTACCCGGAACTGCAGGCGATGGGCGTGGGCCAGATCCGTGGCGACCTGGCCGATGCGCAGGCGGTGCTGCATGCGGTGGCTGGCGTCGATGCGGTGTTCCACAACGGCGCCAAGGCCGGCGCGTGGGGCAGCTATGACAGCTACCACCAGGCCAACGTGGTCGGCACCGACAACGTCATCGCCGCATGCCGCGCGCATGGCATCAGCCGGCTGGTCTACACCTCCACGCCCAGCGTGACTCATCGCGCGACCCACCCGGTGGAAGGCCTCGGCGCCGATGAAGTGCCGTACGGCGAGGATTTCCAGGCCCCGTATGCGGCGACCAAGGCGATTGCAGAACAACGCGTGCTGGCGGCCAACGATGCGACGCTGGCGACGGTAGCACTGCGCCCGCGCCTGATCTGGGGGCCGGGCGACCAGCAGCTGGTGCCTCGCCTGGCCGAGCGCGCGCGGCAGGGCCGCCTGCGCCTGGTCGGCGACGGCAACAACAAGGTCGATACCACCTACATCGACAACGCCGCGCTGGCGCACTTCCTCGCCTTCGAAGCCCTGGCACCGGGCGCGGCCTGCGCCGGCAAGGCGTACTTCATCTCCAACGGCGAACCGCTGCCGATGCGCGAGCTGGTCAACAAGCTGCTGGCCGCCGTGGGGGCGCCGACGGTGGACAAGGCGATCAGCTTCAGGACCGCCTACCGCATCGGCGCGGTCTGCGAGCGGCTGTGGCCGTTGCTGCGCCTGCGTGGCGAACCGCCGTTGACCCGTTTCCTGGCCGAGCAGCTGTGTACGCCGCACTGGTACAGCATGGAGCCGGCACGGCGCGATTTCGGCTACGTGCCGCAGGTCAGCATCGAAGAAGGGCTGCGCAGGCTGAAGGCTTCATCTGCCGCATAGATCGCCATCACCGGTTGCACACCGCCAGATCGGGAGGATGGACCCACGCCATCCAACGGCCCGGACATCTGCGAGGAGCGCCATGCTGCATTACGCCGTCATTTTCTTTGTCATCGCCATCATCGCCGCCGTGCTCGGTTTCTCCGGCATTGCGGGTGCTGCCAGCAACATCGCCTGGATCCTGTTTGTTGTGTTCCTGGTACTGGCAGTGATCTCGATGTTCCGCAAGCGCGGGTAGAAGACCGCAGGGTAGTGCCGGCCGCTGGCCGGCACTGTTTTCTCCGGTGGGTGCCGACCGTTGGTCGGCACGCCCTTCGTCGAGCATGGCTCGACGCTACAGAAGCTGCCTGTCTGCCCCATGGCGCTCCAGCGCAAGTTCAATCAGCCGCGTGATCAGGCTGGTGTAGTCCACGTCGCTGGCACCCCACAACTTCGGGTACATGCTGATGCGGGTGAAGCCCGGCAGCGTGTTGACCTCGTTGATGACGATCTCGCCGTCTGCGGTGAGGAACACATCCACGCGCGCCATGCCGGCACACTCCAGCGCCTGGTAGGCCTGCAGCGCGATCTGCTGGATGCGCGCCTGGGTGGCGGCGTCGATGTCCGCCGGTACCACCACGTCGGCACCGCCTTCGTTGATGTACTTGGTGTCGTAGGCGTAGAACTCGTCGTGCACTACCACTTCACCGCACACGCTGGCCCGCGGCTGCGCATTGCCCAGCACCGCGCACTCGATCTCGCGGCCGACCACCGCCGACTCCACCAGCACCTTGTGGTCGTAGCGCAATGCCAGCGCCAGTGCCTCGGCAAAGCCGGCCGGGTCCTTGACCTTGCTTACACCCACAGATGAACCCTGGTTGGCCGGCTTGACGAACAGTGGCAGGCCGAGCTGCGCGATCACCGCCTCGACATCGACGGCCGCCGCCTGATGGCGACGGATGCACAGCCACGGCGCTACCTGCAGCCCGGCATCACGCAGCAGGCGCTTGGTCACATCCTTGTCCATCGCCACCGCCGAGCCCAGCACCGGCGAACCCACGAAGGGCAGGTTGGCCATGCGCAGCAGGCCCTGCAGCGCACCGTCCTCGCCCAGCGGGCCGTGCACGATCGGCAGCACCACATCGATCTGGCCCAGCACGCTGGCCGCATCGGAGGGCTGCAGCTGCGCCTGCTCCGTGCCGGGAAGGACCGCCAGCGACTGGCCGGAGCGATGCAGCGCGATGCGCGACGGATCATCGGCATTGAGCAGGAAGGTGTCCGGCTGGCTCAGATGCCACTGGCCCTGCTTGTCGATGCCGACCAGCACCGGCTCGAAGCGCTCGCGGTCGAGGGCATCGAGGATGTTCTTCGCCGACTGCAGCGAAACTTCGTGCTCGGAGGACCTGCCCCCGAAGATGATGCCGACCCGGGTCCGTGCCATGGAGTTGCGATGTCCTGTGCGTTGCGTGGCCGTACAGCATGAACCTTCCGTTGCCACCCAGGTGAGGCACAGATGAACCAGAATTCCATCCACGCATGGCGTGGATCTACCGTGTCGACCAAGGTCGACACCCACCAACAGCAGCAGGAACCTGTCGAAGGCGGGGTGGGTCCGGTTGCGGGGGTGTCCGCGGCATGGATGCCGCGGCCAAGCCCCCAAGGGTGAGGGCGCTTTGCTTGCGAAGCACTGCTTCGCAAGCGCCCGAACGCACAGCCGCCAGCGGCTGGGCCGGACCCCGGAGGGGGGTTTACGGCGTCCCCCGCAACCGGACCCACCCCGCCATCCCACGGATAGCCCGCTTTTGACGTTGACGTTGACGTTGCCTCGGCGGGTGCCGGGCGCAGCCCGGCCGATACCCCCCGCTTGACCGCAGCCAGGGGGCCACGGAAAATTCCGCGACTAATTCTCATTTGCTGTTGCGCAGGATGCGGGCGGCAGCCTTCCAGGCCCTCCTCCTTCGATGTTCAAGAACATCCTGTTCCAAGTGCACTGGCTGCTGGGCATCACCGCCGGTGCCATCCTGGCCGTGATGGGCCTCAGTGGTGCCGTGCTGTCCTTCGAGGACGAACTGCTGCGTGCGGCCAACCCCGGCTTTGCGGCCATCGCCGAACACCACGCCGACAGCCAGCTTCCGCTCACGCTCAGCGAGCTGGTGCCGCGGCTGCAGGCCGGCAGCGAACGCCCGCTGCAACGCCTGCGCGTCGACGCCACCGGGCAGCGGCCGTCGGTCGCGCGCTTTGCCGGCGGCAAAGAGCATTGGGTGTATTTCGACCCGTACAGCGGCGAGCGCTTCAGTGCCCTGCGCGGCCAGGCGTTCTTCGATTTCGTCGAAGACCTGCATCGTCATCTCGCGGCCGGCGAACGCGGCAAGTGGATCACCGGCAGCTGTGCGATCGCGCTGCTGTTCTTCACCCTGTCCGGGCTCTACCTGCGCTGGCCACGGCGCTGGTGGCACTGGCGCAGCTGGCTGGCGGTGGAGTGGAAACGCAGTGGCCGCGGTTTCCTGTGGAGCCTGCATTCGGTGGTCGGCACCTGGGTGCTGTTGATCTACCTGATGAGCGCATTGACCGGCCTGTGGTGGTCGTTCGACTGGTACCGCAGCGCCGCCAACAGCGTGTTGGGCGTCGCGCCGGCGGCCAAGCATACGGTGGCCATCGATGCCCCGCTGGACCTGCAACGCGTCGAAGCCACGCTGTATGCCTTGCCCGGCGTGCGCACCGGCTTCATCGACCTGCGCTTGCCGGAAAAACCGGGCCAGGCGCTCAACGTGCGGGTGATGGCCGGTGATCCGTCGCAGCGCGGAGGGCACCATGATCGCGCGCATGATCTGCTGCAGCTGGACCCGGCCAGCGGCGCGGTGCTCGATTCCCGCCCCTACGATCGCCAGGGCGCGGGCGGCCAGCTGGCCACCAGCGTGTTCGCGCTGCACTCGGGCAGCTACTTCGGCCTGCCCGGGCGCGTGGTGGTGATGCTCAGCAGCCTGGGCATGAGCCTGTTCTTCATCACCGGCTGGATGTTGTACCTGGATCGCCGCCGCAGCCAACGCGCGGCACGCGGGCTGCGCCAGTCGCTGCCGATGCCGGCCGCCACCGAAGGCCATGGCGCGCCGTGGCTGGTGGTGCATGCCAGCCAGAGCGGCCTGGCCGAACAGCTTGCATGGCGTGCGGCCGCGAAGCTGCAGGCGGCCGGTTACGCGGTACAGGTGCTGCCGTTGTCGCGCATCGATGCCGCGAAGCTGCAGGCCACCTCGCAGGCGCTGCTCGTGTTGAGCACCTTCGGCGACGGTGAACCGCCGGATGCCGCCCGACGCGCGGCACGCCTGCTGCTCGCGCAGGCACCGGACCTGTCGGGACTGCAGTTCGGCCTGCTCGCGCTGGGGGACCGCCAGTATCCGCACTACTGCGGCTTCGGCCGCCAGGTCGATGGCTGGCTGACCGGCAACGGGGCACGCGCACTGTTCGCGCGCATCGATGTCGATGCCGCCTCGGTGCCGGCCCTGCGCCAGTGGCAGCTGCAACTGGGCGCACTGACCGGCATCGCCACCGATGACAGTGTGCTGCCGCCCGCAACGCGGATGCACGACTGGCGCCTGCTCGGCCGCGACCGCCTCAACCCGGGCAGCATCGGCGGCGCGATCTGGCGTATCCGTCTTGCCGCCCCGGCCGATGTGCAATGGCAGGCCGGTGACATCCTGCATATCGCGCCCCGCCACAATGCGCGGCATGCGGGTGCAGTGCTGAAGGCGCATGGACTGGATCCCCTGCAGCCGCTGCTGGTTGACGGCGCGCCGCGCACGCTGCTGGCGTTGGCCAGCGAACGCGAGCTGCCGGACGCCGATGCCGCATTGCCCGTGCAGGATGCCTGCCTGTGGTTGTCCGGGCTGCCGATGCTGCCCGGCCGCGAGTACTCGATCGCCTCCGCCGCGAACGACGGCGAGGTGGAGCTGGTGGTCAGGCTGGTCCATGACGCCGCCGGTCGTGCCGGGCTGGGCTCGGGCTGGTTGTCGCTGCATGCGCCGATCGGCGCCAGCGTCGTGGCCCGCGTGCATCGCAATCCCGGTTTCCATCGGGTGCCTGCTGCGCCGATGGTGCTGGTCGGCAACGGCACCGGCATCGCCGGCCTGCGCAGCCTGCTGCGCGAGTCCGCGCATGCACGCGAGCACGGGCACTGGCTGCTGTTTGGCGAGCGCCAGCGCGCGCACGACCTGCTGTTTGCCGACGAGATCGAGGCCTGGCAGGCGCAGGGCCATCTGGCGCGGGTGGACCTGGCGTTCTCGCGCGATGGCGGAGGGGGCTATGTGCAGGATCGACTGCACGCCGCCGCCGATGTGCTGCGCGACTGGATGCAGCGCGGCGCGGTGATCCACGTCTGTGGCTCGCTGCAGGGCATGGCCGAAGGCGTGGACCAGGTGCTGCGCGCCGCGCTGGGCGATGACGCGGTGGAAACGCTGCTGGAGAACGGGCACTACCGGGGCAGGATCAGGCTGCGGCGCGGGCCTGCCGCGCCGGCTGCAGGCGGAAGGCTCCCACCGCTTCGGCCAGGGCATGCACCTGCGCCTGCATCTGTGCAGTCGAGGCACCGGCGTCTTCCACCAGGCTGGCATTGCGCTGGGTACTGGCTTCCATCTGCACGATGGTCTGGTTCACCTGTGCGATGCCAGCATGCTGGTCCTGCGATGCGCTGCGGATGCCGGCCAGCAGGTCCGCCAGCTGCTGCACGCTGCCGACGATCTCGCCCATCGTGGTGCCGGCCTGCTCGGCCTGCTGGTTGCCCTGCCCGACACGCGCCACCGAATCCTCGATCAATCCCTTGATCTGCTTGGCTGCCTCGGCACTGCGCTGGGCCAGCAGGCGCACTTCCGCGGCCACCACGGCGAAACTGCGGCCCTGCTCGCCGGCACGTGCCGCTTCCACCGCTGCGTTCAGTGCAAGGATGTTGGTCTGGAAGGCGATGCCATCGATCAGCTGGGTGATGTCACCGATCCGCCGTGAGGCTTCGCTGATGCCGTGCATGGTCGCCACCACCTGGCCCACGGCGTCACCGCCGCGCTGGGCCACCGCTGCCGCACCCTTGACCAGCGCATCGGCGCGACCGGCCGCGTCGGCATTGCGGCCCACGGTGTCGGTCAGCTCATGCATCGACGCCGCGGTTTCTTCCAGGTTGGCCGCCTGCTGCTCGGTACGCTGCGACAGGTCGTGGTGGCCAGCGACGATCTCGCCAACGCCGGTATCCAGGCTGGAGGTGGCCTGCTGGATGCGGGTAACGATGCGGCCCAGCTGCGCGACGGTGGCGTTGGCATCGTCGCGCATGCGCGCGAACACGCCCTGCAGGTCGCCGTCCATGCGCACGCTGAGGTCGCCGCGTGCCAGCGCGGCCAGCAGCGCCTGCAGGTCGCCGAGATTGGTTTCAAAGGTCGCCAGCAGGCGGTTGATGCTGGTCGACAGCGTGCGCACGAAGCCCTGCTTGCCGTCCAGCACGATGCGACCGTGCAGGTCACCGTGCGCGGCGGCGTCGACCAGTGCAGCCACTTCGGTTTCGAGCAGGGTTTCCAGTGCGCGGCTGCGCCATTCCACCGCCACACCGAGGAACTGTCCTTCGTCGGTGATGGGATTGGCGATCAGCTGGTAGCGGACGCCGTCTTGGCCGATCTCGCGTTCTTCGCGCTGGCGTACGCCGGCCAGGCTGGCCAGCGCCGGATGCAGGCGCACCGCTTCGCTGGCCACGAGCGCGTCAGCCTGCAGGTCCAGCTGCTGCAGCAGCGCCGGGTTGGCATAAGCCACCAGCCCTTCGGCATCGATCACCATCAGGCCGGTCTGTGCGCTGTCCAGCGCCTGGCGCACGCGGGTATTGCCGCGCGCCACCGCGCGCTCGGTCTCGATGCGCGCACGCAGGCGCTGCTGCATGTCGACCAGGCGCTGGGCGAGCTGGCCGATCTCATCATTGGCGTTGTATACGCGCAGGGAGGTGTCCAGGCGGTCGTCCGCGATATCGCTGGCGAAGCGCAGGGTGTCCTGGATCGGCTGGCGCACCGCGCGCAGGACCAGCACCAGGCTGGTGATCAGCACGCCGGCAACCAGCAGCAGGGTCAGCGCGAACAGCACGCTCATGGCGCGCGTGCCGGCCTGCTGGCGCGCCTGTGCCTCGGCCAGCGCCGCCACCTGGGCCTGCTGGAAGGCGGCCAGTGCCGGCGCCACTCCGGCGGCGGTATCCAGCAGCGACTGCGCCTCTACATCCAGGCCGACCCGGGCGGCGGTGTAACCCAGCAAGGCGACCTGATAAGCCTCCATGCCGCTGCGCAGGGCATCCTGCACATCGGTGGACAGGCCGGCCAGCGCGAGGTCGAACGGCAGCTTCTCTTCGCTGGCACGGTCGGCATGGGCAGAGTCACCGTCGAGCAGCAGCAATGCTTCCTGCCGGCGCATCTTCTGCAGGGACAGCGCCAGCAAGGGGCGCTGCAGCGCATCGACCTGCGCCTGCAGGGTGTCGGCGGCCTGCTGCAGCTGCGCGGCAAGGCCGGCATCACCCCGGCCCATCTCGTCGACCCGTTCGAACAGGGCCGCGACGCCCTGAGAGAACGCGTCCGCGGCTTCGGTCAGCACCTGCAGCGCCTTGCGCCGCCCGGCATCCATCGGTATCGCGCGCAGCGCCTGCAGGTCGGCCTGCAGTGCCTTCTGCGTGGCCAGCAACTGGTTGCGGTCAGCATCATCGAAACTGCGCGCATACTGGGTCTGCAGGCGCCGGGCTTCGGCCACACGCGTGGCCAGGCTGGCGGCCAGGTCGCTGCCGCGCTGGTAACTGGCCTGATTGCGTGCGGCCTGCGCGCTGGCGTGGCCGGTCCAGGCGTAGACCGCGGCGATTGCCACCAGGCCCAGGCCACAGACCCAGAGGGTTGCCTTGAGCTTGTTGGCTACGCTGAGCCGGTGCGGCTGCAGCCACAGCAGCAAGCTCGACGACAGCACGCTCGACGACAGCACGCCGGGCGACGCCGCGCGCAGGCGGGCCAGATGCGTGCGCAGGGACCGGAGGTGGGGAACGACGGCCGACATGACAGACTCCAGGCGGAAGGACGCACCTGTATCGGCTGGATTCCCGGCAACTTTAGGCCCGTTTTCGTGCCACTGCGACGCTCGCGGGCGGACGCGGCCTTTGTACCGGGCACAGGCGACGGGGGCATGACACCGGCGCTGCGCTTGACCTCAACCCCGGTTGGGGGCGCACAGTGGACGTCCCTCCCCTGCCCGGTGCCCGCATGACGACGCTTGATATCCCTCGCTACCTGCAGCGCCTGCAGCTGGATGCACCACCCCCGCTGACCCTGGCCGGCCTGTCACTGCTGCAGCAACGCCACAACGCGCTGCTGCCGTTCGAGACGCTCAGCTGCCTGCTGCGTGACGCGGTACCGATCGACCTGGACAGCGTGCAGCGCAAGCTGCTCGACGAGCGCCGGGGCGGATACTGCTTCGAACTCAATGGCGGCCTGCTGGCGCTGCTGCAGGCGCTGGGCTTCGATGCCCAGCCGCTGAGCGCACGCGTGCTGCTGGCGGCACAGGATGGCGAGCTGACCGCACGGACCCATCTGCTGCTGCGCGTGCATGTGGAAGGCGAGGACTGGCTGGTCGATGCCGGCTTCGGCAGCCTGACCCCCACCGTGCCGCTACGCCTGCACGACACCGCACCGCAGGCCACGCCACACGAGCGCTACCTGCTGCAGCGGCTGGGCGATGACGGCGATTTCGTGCTGTCGGCCGAATCCAGCGATGGCTGGCGGGCGATGTACCGCTTCGACCTGCAGGCGCCTGCGCCGATCGACAACGTGGTGGGTAACTGGTACGTGTGCACCCACCCCGACTCCAGCTTCCCGGGCCAGCTGCGCGCCTCGCTGACCGGGCCGGACTGGCGCCGCACCATCGGCAGTGGCAATTACACCGAGTACCGCCCGGGGCAAGCGCCGGACAAACGCCCGCTGCACGATGTCGGTGACGTGCGCGAGGTGCTGCAGCAGCGCTTCGGCCTGCAGCTGCCGGACGACCCGCGGCTGGACCCGGCGATCAATGACTGGCTGCAGCGCTCGCGCGCCGCAACACCGTAGCGTCGAGCTTGCTCGACGGAGGCGTTGCTGGCGCCGTCAACAGCAGTCGAGCAAGCTTGACTCTACAGAAGCGAGAGCGGCGGTGTTGGCCGGAATGATGCCAACGGCATATGAGCGCGTAGCGTCGAGCTTGCTCGACGGAGGCGTTGCTAGCGCCGTCAACAGCAGTCGAGCAAGCTCGACTCTACAGAAGCGAGAGCGGCGGTGTTGGCCGGAATGATGCCGACGGCATATGAGCGTGTAGCGTCGAGCTTGCTCGACGGAGGCGTTGCTAGCGCCGT
>NZ_JASJSU010000121.1:9607-11700 GCF_030237045.1 Stenotrophomonas maltophilia group sp. Smal17 | reverse complement strand
CCCCCCCCCCCCCCCCCACCCCGCCATCCCCCAGTAACCCAGCTTTTGACGTTGACGTTGATTCTGCAGGTGCAGGGCTGCAAGCCCTGCAGGACAAAACCCACCCCCTACCAAGGTAGGGCGGCCCGCGCGGCAGCGCCGGACTATCCTCGAACCCATGACTTTGTCTGGGAGGGCTGCGTCATGAACTACGAGGAAACCTACCGTCGCTCGATCGACGAGCCGGAGGCCTTCTGGGGCGAAGAAGCCAAACGCATCCATTGGCACAAACCGCCGCAGCAGGTACTCGACTACAGCAACCCGCCGTTCCGGCGCTGGTTCGTCGGCGGCGAAACCAATCTCTGCTACAACGCCGTCGATCGGCACCTGGCCGAGCGCGCCGACCAGCTCGCGCTGGTGGCCATTTCCACCGAAACCAACAGCACCCGCGAGATCACCTATCGCCAGCTGTATCGCGAGGTGAATGACTTCGCTGCCGTACTCAGGCACCTCGGCGTCGGTCATGGTGACCGCGTGGTGATCTACATGCCGAACATGGCCGAAGCCGTGTTCGCGATGCTCGCCTGCGCGCGCATCGGTGCGGTGCACTCGGTGGTGTTCGGCGGCTTTGCAGCGCATAACCTGGCGCTGCGCATCGACGATGCGAAACCGAAACTGCTGATTGCCGCTGATGCCGGCATGCGCGGTGGCAAGCTGATTCCGTACAAGGCGATGGTCGATGCGGCCTGCGCCGAGGCCAGTGCACCGCCACCGCACGTGCTGATCGTCTCGCGCGGGCTGGACGCCGCCGAACCGAGGGTGCCGGGCCGCGATGTGGAGTACGCCACGCTGCGCGCGCAGATCGGTGAGGTCGATGTGCCGGTGCAGTGGCTGGAGTCCAGTGAGCCGAGCTACCTGCTGTATACCTCCGGTACCACCGGCAAGCCGAAAGGCGTACAGCGCGATGTCGGCGGCTACGCGGTGGCGATGGCGCAGTCGATGGAGACGGTGTTCGACTGCAAGCCGGGCCAGGTGATGTTCTCCACCTCCGATGTCGGTTGGGCGGTAGGCCATTCCTACAACGTGTACGGCCCGCTGATCGGCGGCTGCACCTCGCTGTTGTACGAAGGATTGCCGACCAACCCGGACCCGGGCATCTGGTGGGCGCTGTGTGAGCAGTACAACGTGCGCACGATGTTCTCCTCGCCAACCGCCATCCGCGTGCTGAAGAAGCACGATGCAGACTTCATCCATCGCCACGATCTGCGTGCGCTGAAGTACCTGTTCCTGGCCGGTGAGCCGCTGGACGAACCGACCGCGCACTGGATCAGCGATGCACTGGGCAAGCCGATCATCGACAACTACTGGCAGACCGAAACCGGTTGGCCGGCGCTGACGCTGTTGCCGGGGCTGGACATGAAGCCGGTGCGCTTCGGTTCGCCGGGCTTCCCCAACCTCGGCTACCGCATGAAGGTGATCGACGAGAACACCGGCGAGGAAGTCGCTGCGGGGCAGAAGGGCGTGCTGGTGGTCACCCCGCCGTTGCCGCCGGGCTGCATGAGCACGGTATGGAACGACGACGGCCGTTTCCTGCAGAGCTACTTCAGCCACTTCAAGGAGCTGCTGTACAGCTCGCTGGACTGGGCCATCCGTGATGACGACGGCTACACCTTCATCCTCGGGCGCACCGACGATGTGATCAACGTGGCCGGGCATCGCTTGGGCACGCGCGAGATCGAAGAGGCCATCTCCAGTCATCCGCGCGTGGCCGAGGCGGCCGTGATCGGGGTCAAGGATGAACTGAAGGGGCAGGTGCCGCTGGTGTTCGTCACCCTGAAACAGGGCCTTGGCGGCGAGGATCCGGCGCCGGTGGTGGCCGAGATGATGGCGACGGTGACCACTTCGCTGGGCGCGGTGGCGCGTCCGGCGCACGTGCATGTGGTCAACGCATTGCCCAAGACCCGCTCCGGCAAGCTGCTGCGGCGCTCGTTGCAGGCGCTCGCCGAGCAGCGCGATCCGGGCGACCTGTCGACGCTGGACGACCCCGGTGCGCTGGAAGAGATCCGCCGGGCGCTGGGACGCTGACCCGGTAGTGGGGGGGGGGGGGGGGGGGG
>NZ_JASJSU010000121.1:7772-9597 GCF_030237045.1 Stenotrophomonas maltophilia group sp. Smal17 | reverse complement strand
CCCCCCCCCCCCCCCGCCACTACCCAAGTCTGCCAGGACTTGCGCTAAGCTCGCCTTGTCATCGGTCTGCAACAGAGCCTGCGCTTCGGGGAAGCTGCGCAGGCTCCGACGGTGGCAACCAGGGGGTGTGCCCGGCACGGGCGCGCTGGCTTTGCGCATCGAGGATTTGGGGGGATGCATGGCATTGCTGCACGCCAAGACGGCCGCTGGCCGTCAGGAAATCGAAGACCGCGGCCGGCGCCTGCCGGCGGCACTGCGTTCGATCCTGTTGATGGTCGATGGCCATCGCGATGACAACGAACTGCGTGGCTTGTTCGAAGGGCTGCGCGCACCACCGGATGCACTGGAACAACTGGTCGCGCAGGGCCTGATCGAAGCCATCGGTGGCAGTGCTGACGCAGCGCCGACGCGTGCGATCAGCACAGGCCGCGAGCAGGACCCGGCGTTGTACCAGCAGCTGTACGACGCGATGAGCGAAGCGGTGCGTCGGCATCTGGGCCTGAAGGGCTACTTCATCCAGTTGAAGATCGAACGCTGCACCGATGCGCTGGCGCTGGAACGCCTGTGCCCGGAACTGCTGGCCGCAGTGGGCAAGGCGCGCAGCCCGGCGCTGGCGCAGCGCTGGTGGCAGGAAACCCAGGCGGCGTTGGTGAATGGTGGCAATGAGGTCGTGCAGGCCTGAGCCACCGCGTAAAGTGACCGGTTCACTTCCCCACAAGGAGTCCCGCGTGCAGGACGACCACGACGACACCGACACCCCGGGCTGGGACGCGATCAACGCCGCGCTGGCGCCGTTGTATGCAGGCCAGGAACCGCGTCATTACGGTACCGCGCTGCCTTACACGCTGGGTGGGCAGGATCCGCTGGATGGCATCAGTGTGTACTGGGCGGATGCGCCGGTGCCGCACTGGCACTACATCACCTACGGCTTCTCCGAGCTGTACGCCAAAGAGAGCAGTGATGCCGACGCCAGTGGCTACGGGTTCGAGCTCACCTTCCGCCTGGCGGCCGTAGACGGTGAGAGCGCAGGCAGCACGCCGCCGGCGTGGCCGATGAACCTGCTGCAGAACCTGGCGCGCTATGTGTTCGGCAGCGGCAACGTGTTCGAGGATGGCCACCACCTCAACGCCAACGGTCCGATCGCGCTGGAGACCGGCACCCGGCTGTGCCACCTGGCCTTCATTGCCGATCCGCAGTTGCCGGCACGTGATACCACCAACGGCCACCTGCAGTTCCTGCAGCTGGTCGGCTTGACCGATGAAGAGATGGAGGCGGTCAAGCGCTGGTCCACGCGCGGCGTGCTGCAGGCGCTGCAGCCGGCGATGCCGCTGTGGATCAGTGACCTGCAGCGCGGCAATCTGCTGGACGATCCGGCGCTGGCCGCGCAGGTGCAGGCCGGCAGCGAGCGCGAGGGCTCCAGCACCGGCATGCTGTTCATCGAAACGCTTGATTGGCGACAGGAGGCCGGCATCACCACCCTGGTGCTGGGCGCCGGCCAGGTCGCCAGCGTGTGCGAACTGCTGCCGCTGCGCCTGCGCCATGGCAAATCGCTGGAACTGGTCAGCCGCGAACGGCAGTGGGAGTTCATTGCGGCCGGGGGCGGTGAAGCCAGCGAGGTGTCTGCCGACAGCGCGCGCTGGGCGCTGGATGCGGCCGGATTGCAGGCGTTGGCGAGCGTGCGTGCCGAACGCGGGATCTATCCGCTGGCAGGCGCGCTGCGCATTGAAGTGGTGCCGACCTACCTGCGCGATGCCAAGGGCGAGGTGATCCGCCAGATCGGCTGAGATCCCGTTCCCCTCGAGTCAGTTCGGAGGCCCTCGCCTCC